>CAZZYE010000565.1:0-5539 GCA_964658145.1 uncultured Stigonema sp. | reverse complement strand
TACAATCAATGTCTAAGTCTAAATTCTCAAAAGTTGATTTATCTGTGATATCTTTCTGAATAAATTGAAAATATTTGTTAGTTAAATGCTCAGCAATATTTGATAATTTTCCCATGCTGAGATTATCAATTCCCACCACCTCATGACCCGATTCCAAGAGAAGGTCTAGCAAGTGAGAACCTAGGAAACCAGCTACCCCAGTCACCAAAATTCGATGCGTCAATTCCACCATATTAATCACTCTTAATGAAGATGAAGATGTTTTTGTTACATTAAGTAGGCTGCGTAGCTACAGCATTCTTCTGTTATTTTTGGACGACAAGAACGACACCAGCCACAATAATGACTATTCCTAACCACTGGCTAAATACAAGCTTCTCTTTCAAAAAATGTTGAGATGCAAGTGGTACAAGAGCATATGTTAATCCTAAAAATGGAAACGCCTGACTCAGAGGAATTGTCCGTAATACGAAAAGCCATAATATAGTCACTATCGCATAGGAGATAAACCAAATCCAAAAATAACGAGAAAATAAAATGCTTGATTTTGTATTATGAGAAGAAATATGAATAGCATACTTTAGTGATAACTGTCCAACTGTGCCAATCACAACTACAAGCATTAAAATTAACCAAGTAATTAGGAGCATGCATAGATACCTAGTTGGTACATAAACACATAAGCTTTCTCGTATATTTTCAGCTATAATCTCCCTTAATATGGGTATGTTTCCTAACTGGAATAATCACAAAAAGAACTCCCATAAAAATTATAAAAATTCCAACTATCCGTACAGGTGTAATCTTTTCATAAAAAAGGTAGTGCGAACCCAAAAGTATCCCAACATAAGTTAAGCTGCTGAGTGGATATGCAATGCTTAATTTTACAAATCGCAGTGCAAATATATAATTTGCTAATCCTATAGTATAAATACTAAGGGCTAACCCCAATTGTTGAAGAAATGACCATGTAAAGAATCCTTCAGTAGGATTCATTACTGACTGTTTCATCAACAATTGTCCTGCACAAGAAAACAGAATGCTGCTCAGCAATGATGCATATGCGATTAACCTAATATACAAATTTGAAGATTTTAAGCTCATCGTAAATTATAAGAGATGAATAAACTTAGATGATCTTTTAGGTTGAGACAAACATTAACAACTTAAGACTTGGCAAACATAACCAACTCATAAGTAGCATCAAACAGAGAACCTATGTTCTCTATCAAAGCTATTGCCTTTTTCTGTAATGGGCTTGCCAGGGGAGAATGCTCAAAAAATGCTTCTTGAGAATAAGAAGATATTACGGTTAAGTCTCTTTCTAAAAGAACTTTTTTGAAACCTTTCTTAGAGAAGAAATAGGTATGATATATAGGATGTAGAGCTAGAGCCGGATAACTATAGTAAGAGCCTGTTAACTTATACAAAGCCCATCCTAAACTAGCCAGTAAGCTATCTTCGTTTGGAGTGCAAAACATCACAATTCCTCCAGGCTTAAGAAGAGCTTTTGCTTTCTCTATACAAAATACTGGATCCAACACATGTTCTATTATGTCCCAAAAAGTAATTGCGTCATAATACCTTTCAGTTAACTTGACTTCCTCAAAAGAAGAATTAGTTACATTGGCACTTGTATTCTGCTCACATACCTTACATAGTGTTGGGGAAATTTCAACTCCATTCGACTGCCAACCCCTTTTGTCTGCAATAGAAAGAAAAGTACCAGAACCACAAGCAACATCTAAAATTTTACCAACTCCTATCACTGACTCGATATAAGCAAGGGCACGATTATAATTTTGAAATCTTTTTGTTCTTAATGTTTCAACCAGGGAATTTTCATACGAGAAATAAGGATGTTTTTCATATTCTTCAATACAGTATAATTCTTGTATTTTATCTGGAGTGTACATGTTAGTGCGCCACGAATTCAGGCAGCGCTGACATTTTACTACGCAAAAATCATTGAATTTGTAAATTAATTTTATGTTGTAATTACTACAAATCGGACAACTAGAAAAATTATTATTCTTGTTGATCATGATATTATTTTCTAATTTTGACACACTTAAATTCATGACATAATGAGACGATTCATGGTTCATCGTTCATCACAAATCATCATGTTAAGTTAACTCAGATCTTGCACCTCTCCGTACAAACCCAGGCAAGATAAAAAGATCCGCGATAAGGCTACTCTATTTTTGTTGGCTTTTATCGCAAAATCAAGGGTTTTAATTTCATACTGAGTGATTAAATTACATCAATTTTTCTTGGTGCAAGATGTGAGTTAAGGCAAAAAATGCTTGGCGTAAAGACTCAGTGACTGCAAGTTGTGCGCTTTGAGTAAGTTCAGGAAACATCGGTAAAGATAAAACTTGTTGGCTCAATTTTTCACTGATTGGTAGTGTCCCCAGAGAATAACCTAAGTTAGCATGTACATGCTGTAAGTGCAGCGGAATTGGGTAGTACACCATCGTGCCCACCCCAAGTTCCTTCAGGATTTTTTGCACATTGTCTCGTTGTCCGTCTAACACCCGAATTGTAAACTGATTCCACACCGACTTGCTTTGTGGTACTTGTGTGGGTAAAACAATGCCACTGACATCAGTCAGTTGATGGATGTAATAATCAGCGATCGCCGCGCGGGAGGCATTCCACTGTTCAAGATATGGCAGCTTGACTAACAGAACTGCTGCTTGCAAAGTGTCTAAGCGGCTGTTGAGTCCGAGTTCTGAATGCTGATACTTAACTTTGCCACCATGTCGGCGTAAATACTCCACACGTTCTGCCAGATCTTGATCGTTGGTAGCAATTGCGCCACCATCGCCAAAACAACCCAGATTTTTGGTGGGAAAAAAGCTAAAACAACCAACGTCCCCAATTGTGCCGCTTTTTTGCCCGCACCACACAGACCCGGTTGCTTGGGCACAATCTTCAATAACTTTAAGATGATACTTCCGCGCAATTGCCATGATTTTAGTCATGTCACAAGGACGCCCGTACAGATGCACTGGCATAATTGCCTTAGTGCGTTCTGTAATTTTTGCCTCAATTAAGTTGACATCAATATTGTAGGTATTTGAATCTACATCGACAAAGACAGGAGTTGCTCCCACCATGCCAATCGCTTCGGTGGTGGCAATAAAAGAGAAAGGTGTGGTAATTACCTCATCCCCAGGACCGATTTTTAAAGCTCTCAAAGCTAAATGTAATGCATCAGTGCCGGAATTACAACTGATGACTTGATTGCAACCTAAATATTGCGCAAACTGTGCTTCAAATTCCTGAACTTGAGGACCCATAATATAGCGTCCACCAGCCATGACAGCACAGACATTTTTTTCAATTTCAGCAGCAATACCTTGATATTGAATCGTTGCATCAAAAGGTGGAATATTCACTGTAGTCATCCAATCCTGATAATTTGAGACTCGCCACAATATTCATACGAACGTGAACACACACCCCGATTTTGACCCCACTTGCCACAAATACATTCTGCCCTATTTTACAATTTTCCCCAATGCTCACATCAGGCATAATATGGCTAAAGTGCCAGATTTGAGTTCCGGAACCAATGGTACAAGGCTGATCTACATAAGCTGATTCATGTACAAAATACTCGTTCTTCTTGTCAGATAAATTAATGATGGACAACTTGCGCCTCCTTTAAATAAACAATCCTCCCAAAAGATTCCAGGGACACTTGAGCCGACTCTAACACTCTCAAAACATCAATACCATTGTTCAGACTGGTGAGGGGAGTTTGTCTACTTTGAATGCAATTGAGAAAATGTTCGCATTCTAACTTAAGCGGTTCTCCACCCTCTATGGGAATGACAGTTTGTCCAGTTTTTTTGAGGACGGGAATATTATCCACCCACTCAGCTTGCTGACCGTAAAATGTCAGATTGGCATCCACAGAAACATCATCAAAGACCACCGTTCCAAGATCCCCAACTACTACCAGCCGATGTTCTTTAAAAGGATGTAGCCAACTCACAAAAATATGAGCATTGATATTTTGCTCAAACGAGAGATTCACAGTACAAAAGTCTTCGGTTTTACCCACATAAGCACTGCCCACCGCTTGTACAGATATTGGCAGTGTGCCCACGAACCCTAGAATAGAACAAATATCATGGGGAGCAAAGCTCCAAAGCACATTTTCTTCCGTCCGGACTTTACCTAAACTTAAGCGATTTGAATAAAGATATCGCAGCTGACCAATTTTTCCGGATGCTACCATTGAACGAAGTTGGACTAAAGCTGGATGATACTCCAACAAATGTCCCACCATGAGGATACAATTACTCTGGGTTGCGAGTTCCTGTATTTTTAGTGCATCGAAGAGCGTCAAAGCTAAAGGCTTTTCGACAAACACATCTTTACCTGCCGCTAAAGAAAGCATCACCAAACTTGCATGAGTTGCTGCTGGAGTTGCAATGACTACGGCTCGTACATCTGGCATGTCCAAGACTTGGCTGAATTCAGTGACGCCTTCCACACCATATTGTGACTGGAAAAATTCCAGAGTTTCATGGCAGGCATCACAAACTACCCGCAGGACATCTAAGGATGCAAAATTTCTCACTAAATTCTTGCCCCAGTATCCACAGCCAACTACTGCTACGTATTTATCAAAGTGAGGCATGATCATTCTCGCAGAAATTTGTACAGAATACAGTCCATAGTCCAGAGTCCATAGTTAAATTATTTTTGACTATGGACTCTGGACTCCCCTAACTACGATTAACTTTTCTTTCTTTCAGGCCGCAATAGTGTTTACCGTGTTTAATCCCCGCTCTGCCAAAACATTCCTGGTATCGATAATTAGAGCGGAATATTCGGCAACTAATTTATAGTCTACATTATCATGATCTGTGACAATGATTACAGCATCAAATGACTGGATATTTTCTTTGGTCAACGGTAAAGATTTTAAGTTTATGTCTGGATAATGACGATGATTTGAACATGTTGGTGCATAGGGATCGTGATATGCAATATGTACTCCATGTGAGGATAAAGTGTGAATTATTTTTAGGCTCGGACTTTCTCGTTGATCGTCCACGTTCTTTTTATAAGCTACTCCTAATATGAGGATGCGCGAGTTTTTTAAAGGCTTACTGTGCTCGTTCAGTGCGAAAATCAACTTTTCTATAACATAATTAGGCATGAAAGCATTCACTTCACCTGCCAACTCAATAAATCGCAAAGGTACATCATATTCGCGAGCTTTCCACGTTAAATAAAATGGATCTATTGGTATACAATGTCCCCCCCATCCGGGTCCTGGATAAAATGCCTGAAACCCAAATGGTTTGGTTTTGGCTGCTGCAATCACTTCCCAGATATCTATGCCCATTTTTTGGAAGAGAATTTTTAATTCATTTACCAGGGCAATATTGACGGCGCGGTAAATATTTTCTAATATTTTTGTGGCTTCTGCTGTTTGAGTTGAAGAAACTGGGATGGTGGTGTTAATAATTTGGTTGTAGAGTGTTTGAACCAGCGACAAACACATGGGCGT
>CAZZYE010000564.1:0-5546 GCA_964658145.1 uncultured Stigonema sp. | reverse complement strand
TACGAATTACGAATTACGAATTATTTGGTCAAAATACCTACCTGGTTACCAGTTCATCTGTCCTCAACACCTGCCCTAGCCATAGTGGTTCATCTCTTACTTGCAGGTATTGCCCAAGATTGATTCTATCTAGACGGCGAAAGTTGGAAACAAAGTACAATTCCTTTAGACTCCATCGGTTAGCGTCTACGTCAAAAAACCACCGCCATGCCTTGTACTCATATTCTCGAAGTATTTCGCTGTTCATCAATAAATCACAGCGCCGTTCTAGTTCATCAGGGTTGTTGAGTGTGTATGCCGTCATCCCAATGAATCTGGGTTTTTGTCCTTGCGCTGCTAAGGCAGCAGCGTTGGCATACAAATTTTCTTGGTCAAAAATTCGAGTTATATAAGTTGGGCGGGTAACATCTACGAGCAAAGATTGGTTCAGTTCTAGTTCAGGGATAACTAACAACAGACTGGGATCGTAGTCAATCTGCCTGTCAACTTGGTCGTTATTTGGATCTTCAGACTGATGATCGTTTGTCATAGATTCATCTCCAGCCTTATAAGCAGAATTTTTTGGACGTGATTGCACTGCCATGTTGGGAGTTATGCGATACACCAAGTCACCGCCCCAATCAATATCAACAAAACCACCAACATTGGCAGCAGATTGGGCAAGATTTTCAAGCCACTTGTCCAGCAAGTCGTCGGCAGCATCTTGGTCTGGGGCACTGATTTTGATAGTTCTTTTTCCTATTCGCCAGTCCCAACCAGTTTTATTAATGATTTGTAGTAAATCCATTTGGGTTTTTCTCATCAGATTTAAAGTTTGAGTTCTTAGGGAACGAACTTTTTGTAAGCGCTTGAAGCCCCTCAAAATCTCGCTTTAAAGCAGAGCAGATGCTGATTAAATCGTCTAAGCGTGGGTTTTTGCCTTCGTGCGTTCGCATCAATATTTTTGATGTTGACAATTAGTTTACCGATGTGTACAAGCACAACAAGCCTGAAACCAACCAACGACTTATGGCAGGTGGACGAGATGTATATCGAGGTCAAGGAAGAGTGGAAATATCTGTAATGAGTAGTAAAGAAACAGGGGCTTTGTTCTAAAAAGACCATCGTCGTTGCGTTGCGGAAGTATTTGGGTTAAGGGCGATAGCATTTATGACGCAAGGCGGACCTGCACGCTCTGCATCAAAAAAACCGATTCGCATCTCTTGAAATCAGCACATATAAGTAACGCTTAAGAGCGTAATAAACAATGCCAAACGCAAATAATAAACCCCTCTTATATAACACTACCTGCCAAGCAGTTTCCAGAAAATAGGATATCTACCCAAAATATTGTAGGGAATCTACCTATCGTAAATATACTGAAATAGATGTTTATCGGGTTGTTTGGTGGAAGTTACACCACTTGAATAGACGGTATTCAGACTACGCGAACTGCTTAACCCCCAGATTTTTATGCTTTCCATCCATTTGGGTTTCTCTCCTGAGATCCAAAGTTCGAGCTTTCAGGGAAGGAACTTTCTGTCAGCGCTTGAAGCTTCTCAAAATCTTGGTTTAAAGCAGAGCAGATGCGTACCAAGTCAGCTCTAGTGGGTTTTTGCCCAAGTGCGATCGCATCAATATTTTTGATGTTGGCTTCTTTAAGTCGCCAATAAGAAAACTGAACGAATTCAGCAATAGTTCTTGGTGTACTTGTAGCCTCTTGTGGCTGGTATTTATCTAAGTATTCCTCTAATGCTTTCTCTACGACCTGTGAGATTGTGGTTTCTTGTTGCATAACAAACAGCCGAAGACGTTTACCCAAGTCTTTAGCTAGCTGAGCCGTAACTGGGGAAAATTCTGGATTATTTCGTCTCGAGCTTTGCTTTGATGGTCTTGACATGACTTAAGTATATATTAACACAGCACTATCTTAGCTGCATACTTCCTTTTTATAATGCTATAGCAAAATAGCGTTATTTTGTTATAGCACTTTGTGATATCGTACTATTAACAACTCGAAGAGGAACGAAGAACAAAAACTTCAATATTCTTACAACCCCCCCAAACGCAACTACAAACTCATCTACTCTACCTACAGAGACTAGAAAAAATTAAGCATTTAAAGCCGTTGCTCTTCTGTTCGGCTATCTGCTATCTCAAGCCAATCAGCATATTCCTAAATAGTGGAGTAGCTGGACTTGGGCTTGATGTTGCGGTTAGTTTGTGATGTTTTACTTCGATTTTAAATGCCTTTAAGAGGAAAAATCTCCCATGAAAATACTCTTAATACAAGATGATGAATACACTACTTCATTGCTGACACAAGCACTTGCAGCTTATAACTATCGAATTGAAACTATAAACGATGGTGAAGCTGGACTAGAATTGGCAAAAGCATTTGACTATGACTTGCTGCTACTGGATGTCATGCTTCCGAGTATGGATGGGATCAGTATTTGTCGGCAACTCCGCGCCCACGACTATCAAATACCCATTCTAATGATGACTGTACAAAACAGTATCAGCCTTAGCGTCATGGGTTTAGAGGCTGGTGCAGATGATTATGTGGTTAAGCCGTTTGTTTTATCTGAGTTAATTGCTCGAATTAGAGCATTAATGCGGCGGGGAAAAGTGATTTTACCTATGGTGCTTACTTGGGAGAATTTACAGTTTGACTGCAACACTCTGGAAGTCACTTATAAAGGCTTGCGTCTGCACCTCACTCCTAAAGAGTATGATTTACTAGAGCTTTTTCTTAGGAATCCCCGCAAAATCTTTAGTCGAAGTGAGTTGCTTGACCGGATTTGGTTTTCCTCAGAATTTCCTGGGGAGGAAGCCGTAACGACTCAAATCAAGGGTCTGCGGCAGAAGCTCAAAGCCGTGGGAATGACTACAAATTTGATTGAGACAGTTTACGGATTAGGCTATCGGCTGAGGGAAGAGGAAAAAAAATTAGGAGCTTTGAGCGATCACCGGGAAAAATACCTAGTTACCGATGATGAACATTCATAGATATCCAAATAATGCGTCTTCAATGTAGCTACGTCCCATCTCTAAATACACTATACTCACAGATTTTTCTCAAATCTGTTGTCTATGAGTTCTCACGGACTTCCAAATCAGAAAATATCCCACGAGTAGGGTGCGCGATTGTCGTAGTACGACACCGCGATCGAAGATAGTGCCTTCTCCCAGCTATGCCGCAACCTACAACGAAGGAGCCTTTGCGCTTACCAAAAAACATGTGGTTCATTTACCCAAAAATAGCTGTAATGCCTAGTGAAGTTATTTATTTGATTGCCAGTTTTAACAACAGAACCTCATATTTTCCTTAGATTTTTGATTTAATATTCAGTAATGGTAAGTGATTAGTAGTAAGTAGAAATAGGCGATGGAAGTTTCTTTGGGATTAATTTTGGGAATAATCCTTATTGTTCGCAAAATTGTTGGCAAATAACCATTCAGGTAAATGCCATCACTAAAGAACATGCTGAAGCTGATGCCTTTCAGCAAGCAGTAGATGCACTCCATCACGGGAGGGAAAGCCCGTTTAATTGTGGATCGCGATCTTTGCACTTGCGGTCAAAAGTTACGTTTAAAGTCAATAGTTAAGCAGTTGGCGATCAAAGAGTTAGAAGCGATCGCTCCTAGTGGTAGACAAATTATCAAACCCGGATGAGGCAAATATGTTTGCATTAAAATTTTCAACAGAAAATTGGGTTGGCAATCGAAACAAAGCAACCATAAATGAAGTAAAAACCTGGGCTGAGATTAAATCAGCTATCCAGGAATTGGACGCCAAGAAAAAGACTTTAGTGACCATAGAGACTAATGGTAATACTCACATGGCTGTTGGTGGTGGAATGGGGAAGTATGTAGTTTATGCAACTTTTGATAACATTAGCTTGTACAACTTGATTGAGCCAACAAAATCAAATGACTTAGAAACATTGGTTGTTGGTGGTCAAATAGTTGCTTATCCTGCCAGGATGTGTGTTGACCTTGAGACAGTTCTCAAGGCAGCTAAGACGTTTACAGAATTGGGAACACTAGAGCAGTCAGTTATCTGGGAAATTGAGTAGCCAAAGTCTTACCTTCAACGCACCAACACAAAATCGTAGCCAGTGCCAGAGATCTGACCCGGCTCAATTTTGACTAACAATGCTGTACCCTTACGCTCACCTGATGGCAAAAACTGAATCGTTCCCGTCGCACCTGTTGCTGAAAAATTCGGAGCTACCAGCGCTTTTTGCAACCCAGATCGGGTGTTCCCCTGTTTCAAGCCAGCGATAATTGCCTGCGCTGCGTCATAAGAGGTTGCTGTCCGCGCATTTACTGGTCCGCCCCAAAGTTTAGCAGCATTTTCAGCAAAAGGATTGCCTGGAATAGCATCAGGATGCCAAAACACAGGCAGTACCATTCCTTTGAAGTCCCCTCCCCCCTTTTTGAGGGTATCAAAGGTGTACATCCCTCCGTAAGTGAACAGTGCTAGCCTACCACTATTCGCTCGTGCCACGTCGATGGCTGGGTCGATTTTGTCTAATCTGGGAAGTAATAGCAAGCTCTCAGATCCATCGCTGATGGCTCTACCCATAAGAGTACTGGGGTTAAAATCCGGGACGCTGAAATCGCAAACTGTGCTGGTGATGTTACTCCCAGCGCGACGTATCGACTTGGTGTACTCGTTCAAAATATCTTTGAAGGAGGGGATTGTCGAATCGGCACAAATGGCAATATTTTTTACACGAGCGTTTTGGGCAATATAGCGAGCAAGAGTATCAGCGAAAACGCCAGTATCAGCAGAGATGCTAAATATGTATTTGCCTCCTGATACCTGGGACGTATTGCTTGCGGGATTAACCATCACCAAACCGCCCTGGTTATAAATTTGTCCGGCGGCATCGGATATATCAGGGCGGTTATGCCCTATGACTGCCAAAATGCTGGAATCTTTAACAAATTCAGCAGCTAGCTGTTTAGTAATGTTTAAGTCTCCTTCATCATTGGCAATCTCAAGTTGTAATGGCATCCCATTAATCCCACCGCTCTTATTCACTTCATCTTGAGCCTGCGCCACCCCGCGCAGAATTTCTTGCGATACGTTCAAGATGCCACTAATCGGTACACTTACAGCCACTTTGAGAGCTTGGGATTTACCAATTTTGGCATTGTTCAAATAAATTAATGCTTCTGGGTCGTTACGATTTGTTTGCAGGGATGCTTGGAACTTGTCCAAGGCAGTTGCAAAATCCCCAATTGCAAAGGCTTGCACCCCTGCTTGTTTATCGGGGTTTGTGTCTGCAGTCACCAAAATTTTATCTCCCAAACTCATTCGTGCCTGCGTTTCGTTTGTGGGATTTTTTGTAACGAGTTGCTCGTTTTTTGCTATTGATGAACTAGGAGATTCTTTAACCGAAGGCACAGAAGTAATTTTGCCGATCGCCCATACAATAACTAGAATCATCCCTCCGGCAAGACCAAGAGAAATAAAAAGCCTGATATTTTCTTTTTTTTGCATCTTCAAAAAATACCTTACATTAAAAAAGGGAACAGGGAACAGGGAACAG
>CAZZYE010000563.1:0-5569 GCA_964658145.1 uncultured Stigonema sp. | reverse complement strand
TATCGCTACCGCTTCGCTAACGCAGTCCCCTGCTGCGGAGGGAAACCCTCCTGAGCGGGCTGTCTCACCAGTTCCCTGGGCGCGGGAAACAAGCTGCAAGGACTGGTTTCACCATGAGCCATTAGCACCCTAAACTAATGTTTAGTAAGGGGCAGCAACCGGAAACGCCACCCCTTTAATCCAAGAGTAGCGCAATAAGTGTACATAGCCGCAGATATCGACACTGTCCGAACCGTTTTAGCGAATAATAAAGCCATCATTGCCCCCTAGTTGTAAACAGCGCTCTTACCGTCACTGACATTTGCTAAGAGCATTCTGCAAAACATTCCATTTTACCCATTTATTTGATAATCAAAACAACTTTTTGAGAATGTGTTTTGCCTGCTATTTGCATCCCTTAGATATTAGTTTAACTTTGTCGGATATGCACTCAATTGGTAGCAAATCCTCACACAATTACTGTAAGCGACCATACTTTAAGCAATTCTTCATCTTTCTTTAGATATACTCAACTCGCTTTATCTCAAATTTACAAAAAGTCACGATCCCGAGAATCTTGATGAAGATTCAGTGAAACTACGGTTCATCTCGACAGCCATGAAGAAAGCTAAGTATATAGTCGAATTAAAGTTAAGTAATTATACGTTTTAAAATCAACACTTGGCTTGACAATGTACCAAATTCCATTCATAACTGTTGTTGAAGGTTCAACTTCTAACTCCTGGAAATCACAATTTACCACTCATCCTTCGGTAAATTGTAATTTTAAACGTTTTTTGGATATTATAGGTAGCTTAATAGGGCTGTCGATACTAGCAATAGTGTTTGTGCCAATAGCGATCGCTATAAAAATTGATAGCCCAGGTCCAATTTTTTTCACACAAGAACGCTATGGTGTCCAAGGACGCACATTTCGTCTCCGGAAATTCCGCTCCATGGTTTCTGATGCCGAAAAATTAAAATCTTTAGTAAGTAACGAGGCGAACGGATTCATCTTTAAAAATAAAAATGACTTCCGAGTCA
This sequence comes from uncultured Stigonema sp., assembly GCA_964658145.1. Lineage (GTDB taxonomy): Bacteria > Cyanobacteriota > Cyanobacteriia > Cyanobacteriales > Nostocaceae > Stigonema. The sequence continues at coordinate 4,546 of CAZZYE010000563.1, read as the reverse complement.
CAAAGGTAGGGCGCTTTTTGCGCAGCACCAGCTTAGATGAACTACCACAGTTTTGGAACGTTCTGGTAGGCGAAATGAGTCTGGTGGGAACACGTCCACCAACTAATGATGAAGTGAAGCACTACAATCAGCGTCACTGGCAACGTTTAAATGTTAAACCAGGACTAACTGGTGAATGGCAAGTCAACGGTCGTTCTAAAGTGAGCGATTTTGAAGCTGTAGTCGATTTAGACTTGCAATATCAAAAGAAATGGTATCCCATGTATGATCTGTTATTAATTTTAAAAACATTTCTCATTATTGTTCGTCGAGTTGGAGCTTTCTAAATTGTTGATTGTTGATTGTCTAACAACCCTTAAAAATCCCACGCATACGCTGCACGAACGGCTGAAGCTCGTCCCAAGGTAGCTCGAACGCAGTCCCCTAGGGCGGAAAACCTGCATACAGTGCTGTCTCACCAACCAACAACCAACAACTAATGCAGTAAATCTTCTACTTGATGCTGGCTCCATAAAGTTCTGTAAAGCCCAGGTTGTTGTAAAAGCTCTATTTGTGTGCCTGTTTGGATGATTTTACCCTTGTCCATAACAAAAATTCTGTCAGCCGCCGCCGCCGCAGACAGTTGGTGGGTAATGAAAATCACAGTTTTGCGTTCCGTATCACTAGAAAGCCCGATGTCGTAGTGCAAATCGGAACTTCGAGAGAGATTTTTTAAGATTGCTGTGGCTGTTTGATTGTCAACGCTGGAGAGGGCATCATCTAAAATTAACACTCTTGCATCGACTAGCAATGCCCTAGCTAAAGCTGTACGTTGTCGCTGACCGCCAGAAAGAGTAATGCCGCGTTCACCGACAATTGTTTCATATTGCTGGGGAAAATTAATAATTTCTGGGTGAACCTGTGCCGACTGGGCGGCAAATTCTACCTCTTTTTGTTCGCTCATGGGGTCTTCGTAGCGAATGTTATTTTTGATTGTGGTGCTGAATAGAAAGCTATCTTGAGGAACGTAGGCGATCGCACTTCGCAAATCCGCCAACGCTATTTTAGTAATGTCCAGCCCATCCAAAAACAACTGTCCAGGAGCAACATCCAATAACCTTGGCAAAGCGTTCGCCAAAGTAGATTTCCCCGAACCAATAGGTCCGACAATTGCCACAATTTCCCCTGGTGCGATCGTAAAGTTAACGTTTTGTAGCGCTTCTTGGGTGGAACCAGGATATGTGTAACTGAAGTTTTTAGCTGTTAATTCCCCAACTACTTGCTCTCGTGGCAGATGAATGACATCTGCTGCATCTTTAATTTTGGCTGAGACAGTGAGAATCGCCTCAACGCGATCAATACTAACTTCACCCCGTTGGTAAGTGGTAATTGTAAACCCTAGTAAAGCGGTGGGAAAAACTAGACGCTCAACATAAGTCAGCAGTGCTACAAAGTCACCAACAGCAAGGCTTCCGGCAAGAATACGTGTCGCCCCCAACCAAAGTATCAATAACGAACTGATACTTGCTAGTCCGCCAATCATTGAAAACAGCATATTTCGGCTTTTTGCCAATTGTAAGTTTGACTGCAATAGCTGTTGATTTCTCTGAGCAAAGGCGCGGCGCTCGTTGTCCTCTTGGGCGTACATTTTAATCAAGGCTATACCACTGACATCCTCTTGGATCAGTTCGCTCATGTTGGAGAGATTCTCCTGCACTGCTAACTGTTGGGTGCGCAGGCGATCGCCTAGCAGTTGTACCAAAAAGAACATCAAGGGATATAATGCCAGTGCTGTTAATGTGAGATCCACACTAATTGCTAGCATCCGAGGCACGGTTAGGGCATAGGCAAACACAGTATTTGCCATACTTAGGATCGCAAAACCCAACAACCTGCGGATATTTTCCAAATCACTGGTAGCCCGACTAATTAAATCGCCTGTAGGATTGGTAGCAAAATAGGATGGTTCCAGTTTGAGTAAGTGTTCAAAAATCCGTTGTTTGAGATCAAATTCTACCTGCCGTCCCATACCGAACAGCCAGATCCGACTCGCCATCCGGATTAGCCACATCGCAGAACTTAGTGAGAAGATGATGACTACATAATGTATGACTTGGTTTAAACTGAAGTTTGCTGAGAGTTTGTTAACGCAAGCGCCAATCAACAAGGGTATGCGAGCACCCACCTCATTGACAATAAACAAAGCGATAATGCCTAATGTGGCTTCTCGCCAATGGGGGCGTAAGTAAGCAAAGAGTTTAGTCAGCCGTCGTGATTTTGCCATTGCAGCAATTGAGCCACTTTTTGATAAAAATAGTTCTAAAAATAGAGACGCCTTCCAGTGGCTAGGCGCCCCGTCTTTTTAAAGCGGGGTTGCTGACTACAATTCTATAATATGCTTAACAAAACGTATTGATTGTAACTATAAAAAGAGCTTTTCTCAACAAAAATTTTGCAGTTTCCTGCATTTGTAAAAAGTGGAGGACACTTGCAAGATCGGTTCTCACCTGTAGCAAAGTGTCCAGTCAGTTGTGCTGAGTCTTAAGTGGAACCGTTACCGACCACTACGCAAGAAAAGGTAAATCCGATTCAGATAACTGTCCCACACTTGCGTTGTTAGTGCCAGCGTTTGTGCATTAGGTACAAAGTCTTCTAGCCGCAACCCTCTTCTAGGAATGTCCCTAGGATTAGGAGATTGCAACAAATAAGGCATGACTTTCGCGTCCAGAGGGTTAAATGCTAAGGTTGCTTGACCCATATCTCTAGAGGACAGTATAGTATCACCCACCACATCTGATACATTAGGTGTAGTAGTATGTTGCCTCCATGCCACAAGCACCTGAGATGGAGGTGCTGCTGCTACAGGTGTCCGAGTCAGTAAATAGCCGAAAGCTGGTGTACTTGCCACCAGTAAAATCGTCAGAGCCGAACCGACCAAGGGTCCTCCAGGTTTTTCTATGCCTCCAGCCTTGATCTTTTGGGCAGCAAAAATCAACATCAAAATCGACGCTCCCAAAGGTCTGAGGGGAAACGACAGCACCCTCCACAACGAGCTGACAACAGGTTCACGAGGGTTGAGAAATGTCAGGACTATGATGATTATCAGAACTATTAAAAGCAATCGCCCTAGAAAATTTCCAGAGGGAAATTTTTGGAACAAGGAGACTATGATAGCGCCAAGAAGCAGCCACAGTAGTACCCGGCTTAGCAGTACAAATGTCATAGATTAACTCTCAAAATCTTCTTGTGCGGATAGCCTACAAGTTTTGGGCTGTGAGGTAACTGTACTGTCAAATTGTAATCGCACTGTTACTAGACTTCAATACCTCACAACGCCACTCCCTTCAACTGGTGGAAACCAGAACGCGGGGGTGACTTCCCTACACATGAAGACCACCGTCGTAGTGATTTTAAAGCAAATTCTTTCAACTGCGTCAATTATTTGTAATTTTCCAGATCGGTAATTTGTGTTACGTAAATTAATTGGGTAGTTCTCAAATCACAAGGAAAAACTATGTCGTCGGAAAAGCCTTCCATTTTAGTGACCGGAGGAGCTGGATACATTGGCTCTCATGCGGTGCTTGCTCTCAAACGGGTGGGTTATGACGTAGTCATACTAGATAATCTAGTCTACGGACATCGCGACTTGGTAGAAAAAGTTTTACAGGTAGAACTTGTAGTCGGAGACACAGGCGATCGCACCCTGTTAGATAACCTATTTAATACTCACAATATTGCAGCAGTCATGCACTTTGCTGCTTTTGCATACGTGGGAGAATCAGTTACCGACCCGGCTAAATACTATCGTAACAATGTGTTAGGCACCCTGACTCTGTTAGAAGCAATGCTGGCTGCGTCTATCAAAAAATTTGTATTTTCCTCCACTTGCGCGACCTATGGAGTACCGGAATTTGTACCCATTACAGAAGACCATCCCCAAAATCCAATCAATCCTTATGGTGCTACTAAGCTAATGGTAGAGCGGATGCTCTCTGACTTTGATGTTGCCTACGGTTTAAAATCAGTGCGCTTCCGTTACTTCAACGCTGCTGGTGCCGATCCAAATGGCAAGCTTGGCGAAGATCATAACCCAGAAACCCATTTGCTTCCCTTGGTGCTGCTTACAGCTGCAAGAAAGCGCGAGTCTATCTCAATTTTCGGCACTGATTACCCCACCCCTGATGGTACTTGTATTCGAGATTATATTCACGTTAGCGATTTGGCTTCCTCCCATATTTTGGGCTTGGAATATCTATTAAAAGGCGGCGACAGTGAAGTTTTTAATTTAGGAAATGGCAACGGCTTCTCCGTCAAAGAAGTCATCGAAACCAGCCAGCTAGTTACAGGTAGGGATATTAAAGTATTGGAGTGCGATCGCCGTCCTGGCGATCCAGCAGTTCTCATTGGTAGTAGCGACAAAGCCAGAAATATCTTAGGCTGGCAACCCCAATACTCATCACTCAAAGAAATTATCGCTCATGCTTGGCAGTGGCATCAACAGCGACATAAGTAAATGATGGGGAGTGGGAAATAATTAAAAATGCAAAATTAAAAATTAAAAATGAAG
>CAZZYE010000562.1:0-5569 GCA_964658145.1 uncultured Stigonema sp. | reverse complement strand
GTTCGCCCCTACACCATTGCCGTTCGCCCCTACACCATTTTGGAATTCAACAGGTTGGAGAAAAACAATTCCATGAATATGATTGGGCATCACAACCCATTGATCTAATTCAATTTCACGACGAATTTCTGCAGACTTTAGCCATTCATCTGCCACAATTTGCCCAAATTTGTTCAATTGCATCGCCCCATCAATGACCTCACCAAACAAACATTCCCGTTGATGGGTGCAAATGGTGATGAAATAGCCACCTGCAGAGGAATAGTCGTATCCTTTGAGACGAATGGATTGACGGTGATGTTTATTGGGATCGTATTTCACAGGATATGAATATTAATATAGATACCTTTTATTGTTCCCCGATAGAAGAATTTCTCATTCGCCCCTACTCACAAACTCTATTTATTCTCGCAAGCGATCGTTCCTCTTTTCTGTGAACCTACCTGAGATGAACAAGATAGAGCGATCGCCCGATGTCTCCCGATCGCTCTGTGGTTATGTGGCATGTCTGCTGCTTTCTTGCTACAGTCTGTATAGTCCCTATCCTGGATAAAATTATGGCATCTGTCGAGCAAGTCATGAAAGAAGCTTTATCGTTGCCTAGTGCATCGAGAGCGTTGTTGGCAGAGAAGCTGGTTGAAAGTCTTGAGTTTGATGTAGACGACACACTCCAAAAACTTTGGGTAACTGAAGCCAAGAAGCGTCGAGATGAAGTCCGAAGCGGTGCAGTTCAACCAATTCCTGGAGAGGAAGCGTTAGCTATGGTAAGACAACTCCTAGAGTAATGAAATACGTCTTTCACCCAGCAGCATTGACTGAATATAGTGAAGCGGTCAAGTTTTACGCAGAGCGTCGGGTTGAATTGGCACAGGCATTTATTAATGCGGTTGAGGATGTAATTTTCCGAATCGTCCAGTCACCAAATCGTTGGGCTGCTGTTGATGAAGACATTCGTCGATGTCTAACGCGCAAATTTCCCTATGGAGTTTTATACACCCTTGAGGAAGATCGCATTTTGATTGTGGCGGTGATGCACTGTAGCCGCGAACCAGGATACTGGAAAGAGCGTGTTATAGAAAAACCACCCGATGGAGATAATGAACTTTAGAATGACTATTGGGATGCGTTTTTAATCTAGCAAAACGGGGGGTTTTGTTAAGCTCAGCGACGGCAAGCAACCTTCACTGCAAAGTCACCTCAGTACGCACAACTCCCGCACGCTCATGACGAGCTGACAATTTGACTGTGCCACCTTGGGGCGCACGCACAACCCATTCCACCTTCGCCCGGTCCTTGGTAGGATCTGCATGACGCCTAATGGGAGTTGAGGGCTTATAGGCGCGTCCCTCTAATTGACTCAACTCTTCACGCGGCTTACCTACCTCTAAAGTTGCACCAACAGGCAACTCAATTTCACAAATACAACCCCGCACCAGTTTTTTCTCTAGGGCTTTTTCCGTGACGTTGGTGGGTAGCCAGCCTGTGTTATGCACAACCAGCCGTACCCGATAAGTACCATCGCCCAAGCTATGAGCACTAACTTCGTAAATCTCCAAGCAAGGGGAGATTAACAGATGCCACACGAGCCAGTCAGGAAAACGGGCAATTTCCTTCTCCAGAAACTCTGGTGGTGGATTTGACCAAGCATACATAGTATCCCAACCACCCAGTTCGACTTGACCGAGTTGAGGATGCTCAAACGGATACCAATCAATATAGCCCTTTCCTCCGAGTTTTTCGTCGCTCCAGCGCAGTAGCTTGAGGTCATCTTCTAAAGGGTGTTCCCGTTGCCATTCGATGTATTTATACTCAGTAATACCTGCTTGACGCTGAGGACTCCAAACTTCTACCGTCCAACCAAATACACCAAAGTGTTCATAAACCCAGTCATGAAATGTACCGCCGATTACCTGTTTGGGGTGATAGCGGAACTCATGAAATACAGAAATAGCAGGGTATTCGGTAAGTTCAGTACCCTTTTTCCCGATGCGTTGATAGGTACGCAAGTCGTTGACAGGTAATTCCTCATCACTCTGATAGGCGTAGGCGCGTAATAAAACACCACTGAAGGTGTGGAAGGCAGTAGCTCCTGTGATGTTAGGATGAGTGCTAATAAACTGTACAAGCGATCGCACCTCCGGCTCAGATGTCGGATAAGGACCAGCCCCAACCTGCTCATGCTCCTGTCGCCATATATTAGGAAAATTGCGGTTCAAGTCTAGCCCTTCCTTAACAGGCTGCACTTGAATCTGGACTCCGTCGTAATTTTCTATACGTCCTTCTGGCAGTAGGCGGTAATACTGACCACCTGTTTCTGTCGGTTCACGAGGTATCAACAGACGTGGTTCAGCGGGGCAGATTTTCCAAACTCCGTTAGGATCGGGAATTCGCATCATCAAAATGCGGCGATCGCCATCTATATCTTCCATGACTAAACCGTCCTCACCTTCTACATCATGGGGATAAGGACGAGTGCTGGAGCGAATAAACTTCGGCTGGTCAGCCAACGCCAACTCAGATCCATCAGGGTTGACGCGAGGGCAAATGTAGAAGGTGCGGGTGTCTAGACAACGAGTGATATCTGGGTGGGTTCCGTAACCTGTAACTAATGTTTGTAAAAGGTACAGACAGACACTTGATGATGCCACTTCAGCAGCGTGGATATTGCCATCAACCCAGAGGGCAGGCTTTTCCTGATGCAAACCTGTAGCAAAATTGGTAACTGTGAGCAGCCAGATGTCACGCTCTTCATAGCTCTTGCCGATGCTTTCTATACCCACAATGTGAGGAAATTCCTCAGCATAAGCATGCAGGATGCGTGTTAAATCTTCATAACGGTAGTATTTGTCGAACCGAACTTCTGGCATAGTTAATTTCGGTAATTAATCGATAATCATTTCCTTTAATATTAAAAACTGTATAACCGTCTACAAAATCAGCATCAGGACGTACCTCCTTTACATCCATAATATTTTTCCAATTTGCCGACTTAGCAACCCGATACCATGTATTAAGAGGAGCCTTGGGAGGACACGCAAAGGAGGTTTATGGCGTCAGCTTCAGCCCGGATGGCAAGATGCTCGCTTCTGCCAGTGCTGACAAGACGGTGAAACTGTGGAGGCGAGATTTTGATTATTTACTCAAGGAAGGGTGCAATTTTATACGCGAGTATTTTCAAACCAATCCCACTGATGATGAGAGCGACAAGAATCTGTGCGATGGTGTTATATCAAGTCCGGATAAATAGTTATAGTTGACATCACCGTGGTCGGGTAGCAGGACTATATGAGGTTGAACCGAGATCTTTGTATACTCGAAAATTAAGGCTGAAAACAGTTGTTATAGAGAATTTGTAAAGGGATTTTCAAACGAACCGCAGAGGCGCAGAGAACACAGAGGAGGAGAGTAGAGAGAGGATTTTTTGCGTAACTTTTGTACTCTTTAATACTAGCAGCATTTCATTCTATATATTGCTTTTGTTTCCTCCTCTCTTTTTTCTCTTTTCTTCGCGTTCTTGGCGCTTTGGCGGTTCGTTTCTCTTAAAACCTGAACACTAGGCAACAAAATACTGCTTAAGAATATACGCAATAACTTCACAAAATGGCGTGTATCGTCCCTCTCCATCTCGTAGCACAAACCCTTCAGCAAGCTGCTGTATTTCTGCATCACTCAAACCTTGAATAGCCTGCAAGGCAGCATCAATCGCTGCACGCCGCAGTTTTCTCAACTTACTAATGTCAAGTGCTAGCTTGGCGATCGTTGTTTTAGCAGCAGCTTGCTGATCTAGATCATCTGTAGGCAGGATTTCTCCAAAACCAGAGTACTTAAAGAAGTCTTCACAACTCGGATTTAAGGGAGAAACCATCAGATACTCATCATACCAAGCACGTTTTGTATGTCCGCAATGTACTGGTACACGAGGTTTTTTTTCATCTTCACCTTGACATGAAGCTATTAAATTAGTGTATTCAAATGTTAAGTTTTTATAAACACTTTTAGGCTTGAAATGTTCAATATGACATGCCTTTCTGCTAATGGGTCTACTACAGTAGCAACAAATATAACCTTGCTCCTGTAGCAGTGACTGATACACATCATTTTTCACTGATTGAGTGAAGGATTTCCAATTAGGTGTTTTATTGCCAAGCCTTTTGTTCCATTCAGTTAAGCTACGTGGTTCCTTACTTTTTTGGATATATTTCATCGCTTCAGAATTTCCTTGCGTCTGATAAGTACATCTGCTCTGACAAACTCTGGATCATCCTCTCCAATTTCACTTGCTAAATCTTGCCGCAATTGCCGAGCACTATCTAGATTTCCTTCATCAATAAATCGAAACAAATTAACAAGATTTTCCTTAATTTCTGGTGGACGTTCTGGAACACCCATGATGTCTTCTAAAATCTGATTACTATCTCTGCCAAAGGAACTTTCTGGTTGCTGGGTGATAATACCTTCATCTGTTTTCTCTAAAAGGTAAATTCCCTCTGGTTTAACATGACTAACTACCTGCGGCGAATGGGTGGTAACAATGAACTGACAACTGGGGAATGTTTTTGTTAGTGCTGGAACCATTTGCCTTTGCCATTGTGGGTGCAGGTGCAGTTCGAATTCGTCAATTAAAACAACACCATCACCTTGGAGTGGATCTGGTAAACCAGGGTTGGCGATCGCCAAGCGCCTTGCCAAATCACCCACCATTGCCAATAAGCATTTCTCGCCATCAGATAGCTGATCAATTATCAGTTCCTGACCTTGTTTTTCCACAGTCATTCGCAGCGGAGAACGCCTGACCCGTAAGTTCTCAAAACCTGGCAATAGTGAATGAATCGCTTGTCTAACTGCCGTTAGCTGAGAGTCTTGGTAATCAGAGTTATTCACTCGTAATTCGTTCTCTAAATCTTCTCGATTTCTAAACCATTCAAAGAAGCTCTTGAAGTCGATTCTTCCTCCTGTAAGTGCCTGCTCATAAGCATCTATTTGCTTAAACTGAGATTCATCTGCAATTTCCAAAGGAATATCAAGAACTGCACGATTCACTGGGTAGTGAACTGCCAAAGGTAAATTTGCTTGCGAACTTGCTTCTACTTGAGTGCGTAGTTTTTCAATCACTGCTGCTACCTCTTCTGACATATCGCCACCAGCAATAGTTGAGAGTGCAAATTGCATTTGTTCGGCGAAAGCTTCCACCAAAGGATTTAGCTTCTCACCTGGACGTTTCTGTTTAATCTTCGCGTTTAAATTCTCCATGCTGCTAGCAAGAGCTTTGTAAGCAGATAACGGATCTTCTTCCTGGGATTGAGTGAGCGACCAAGTTAATTCCCGCGATTCTATAACAACTTGAATTTCGTTGCGCGTCTCCCTGCTTCCAGATGAGATGTCTTGCTTGCTCAATGAACGTATTGAGTCAGGGGATGCTTGAATCCGCCCTGTAAATTGCGATAGCAGAATTGCGAGACAATCAAGAATGCTAGATTTTCCGACACCGTTGATCCCAAGAAGTACTGTTGGACCCATCTCATCGAAATCTAATGTCATATCATCGATTCCACGAAATGAGTTTATAATT
>CAZZYE010000561.1:4302-5583 GCA_964658145.1 uncultured Stigonema sp. | reverse complement strand
TATTGACTAAGGACTAATTGCCATTCTCCCTTTTGGGCATTCCAAGTAGGTGAGGAAGTTTCGCCAACAACATATGGTCCCCAATAGCGACGGGAACCATCTTGTGCAAAGGCAACTAAAATATCTCCCTTTTCCAGCTTTAAGTTACTGTTAGGCAAGGATAGAATTAGCCCCTTCTCGCTACCCTCTTTGGGAGCAAAATCCCAATGTACTGGGACATTATAGTTGGACTGTTTAGAGGCATTGAGTACTACTGAACGCCGCGCTAATAAGGCAAGGCGCACAGGCTGAGCAGTTTGATTGCTCATTCGGAAAGTCCCTTGATGCAATGCTTTCCCACTTGAGTTATTATGGTATGTTAATATGGAATCCGCGATAGTGGGCGGTGGAGTTGGTACGATAGAAGCGTTAGCTTTTGCTTGTGAAACGGATGAAGACTCGGTTTTCTGCTCTTGGGGCGTCTGAGTCGGCGGTAGTGAGGATGTATCTGTTTCTGGCTTTGATGGCTCAAACGATACACTCACCTGATAACATCCCGCTAGTAGTAAAAGCAGTCCCACAGAACAAGCTACCAGAACAGCATGACGATACATCAGCAATTTCATGTTGATAGTTATTACAAATAAGTATTTTTTCTAGGCTTGACCACATAGTAGCCTATTGTTAAAAACAACACTTAACAGCCAACGCAGCCAAAAGCTAAGTTGGCAGCTACTACCGTAATAAGTGTATTGCCCAACAGGCACAGAGATGCTCGGTTCAGTAAGTAATAAGATGTATAAATTTTGTTACTTACTGAAAACCTCAGAGATATCTACAATACTATTTAAACAAACCTATGCTAAACCTTATATTCTCAAGTATAGGAAAAAATAGTTCAAGATATCTTGACTTTTGCAAGTCCGAACAATGCAAAACACTCGACTCAACAACCTGTTAGATGCTATAGCTAGGCAATTGGGGCAATGGTTTTTCAATCCTTGGCGGCGGTTCTCCCTGCTTGTCATTAGTCTTTTGTTCGGTTTTTTTCTGGGAAACGCGGTTTCCACCACCTCTGGACAAACGGCTGAATGGGACGTTGTCGTAGCTGGGATTTTAGTGCTGTTGACGGAAGTCGCTAGCAGGATATTTTACAGTCGTAGCAAGGAGCATTGGCGATCGCTCTGGATCGAATCACTAAACGCCCTCAAAATTGGTCTAAGCTACAGCCTTTTTCTCGAAGCCTTCAAGCTGGGGTCTTGAAGGGAGTGGGGAGTGGGGAGTAGGGGGAGTAGGGGGAGA
>CAZZYE010000561.1:3200-4292 GCA_964658145.1 uncultured Stigonema sp. | reverse complement strand
CAATTAGCAATTAGCAATTAGCAACCAACAACCAACAACCAACAAAATATGAATCCTTGGCTGAGTCAAATTTTAACTGCAACAGAAGCAGAACAAAGTTGGCTGGAGGAGGCAAAACAAGCAGCGCTGGCAGATAGTTTACGGGCACTTGCTTTTGGGATTACACTGGAAAATCTAGGTGAAGTCATACAAGCGCGATCGCACCTGCTGAAATCCGTCCACCCTGACTTGAGTAAATTCTGCCAAACTACTCTCCACATGCAACCCGAAGTCATGTTAGAGACATTGTGGAATTTGTGGCTACCTTTGGCAACAAAACTTGCATCGCACCGCCAACAGTTAGGGTGTCCCCTCATCCAAGGCATTTTAGGAGGACAAGGAACGGGCAAAACCACAATGTGCAAGGTTCTTAGCTTGATTCTCCAGCAATTAGGATATCGAACCCTGAACCTATCTTTGGATGATTTGTACAAAACTTATAGCGATCGCTTGGCATTAAAACAGCAAGATCCCCGCTTGATTTGGCGTGGTCCACCAGGAACCCATGATATTGAACTGGGATTAACTGTACTAGATCAAATCCGAGAAAGCCTTTTGCCAGTTGCCGTCCCGCGCTTTGATAAATCTGCCTACGCAGGCGCAGGGGAACGAACTACTCCAGAAATCGTGGAGAATGTAGATATTGTTCTTTTTGAAGGTTGGTGTGTTGGTGTGCGACCAATTGACTCTGCTTGCTTTGCAACCGCACCACCCCCAATTCTTACAGATGAGGATAAGGCATTTGCCCACGATATGAATAGTAAACTTAACAATTATTTACCGCTGTGGGAGCGATTAGATAGTTTAATAGTGCTGTATCCCACAGATTACCGCCTTTCTCTAGAGTGGCGTCTCCAAGCAGAACGACAGATGATTGCTGCTGGTTCCTCAGGGATGACAGAACTTGATTGCGAGCAATTTGTTTATTATTTTTGGCGATCGCTTCACCCAGAATTATTCATCAAGCCACTAGTCAAATCTTCGACATTGGTCGATTTAGTCATTGAAATTAATTGCGATCGTACTTTTGGTGCGGTTTATCAACCAATTGCT
>CAZZYE010000561.1:0-3190 GCA_964658145.1 uncultured Stigonema sp. | reverse complement strand
ATGAGGGTTTCACTCCCTAGGCAACTGGTGAGACAGCCCGCCTATGAGGGTTTCCCGACAGAGGGGACTGCGAACCCGTTAGCGAAGCGGTAGCGAGGAACGAGCGTCAGGGTCAATTTTTACTATTAGCGATTAGCGATTAGCAATTAGCAACTAACTATTTTCCCGATTGAATTCGCTTAACTAGATCGGAAAAAGGTTGCCAATTATCTTCTTGAGAAATTTGTTCCCAAACTGACTCAATCACGGGTCTTAATAAGACCGTTTTGGGATTATGACGAGCTAGATTTTGGGCAATGACATCCATTTGATTTGGATGATAATTATTCAATATTTTATGGTATAATATGCACCAATTGTCAAAACTTTCTGAGGTTCCTGATGCTGGTACAATATCTGAAGTAGCCATCACTAAGCCTGGTTCGTCGCGCCATTTTGATGAAAAAGTGCGAGCCATTTCATAAAAAAACTGGTGATAACCAACTTGGCTTTCTAGCAGAAATTGAATTGTTAGATTCAAAAGCTCCACAGCTTCTGGAGGCAACTGCTCAAAACCCATTTTTTTTAACATTAATGAGCAGTACTCTTCATGATAATGCTCGTCAAAGCTGGTTAATCCTGCCTCCATATCAGATGGATCAATAACAGCCTTTAACGGTTCTTGGAGCATTTCTAAATTTAATTTACAAATACCTGGTTGATGGCTGTAACAATAGCGTCTATAGGAATCGAAGTATGCTGCTGTAAAGTATGGCTCATAAGTAGGAATAAACGCATAGGGACCATAGTCAAAACTTTCTCCAGTAATCGACATATTGTCGGTGTTGAGTACTGCATGACAAAAGCCTGCTGCCATCCACTGCGCTGCTAGTTCTGCTACACGTTTGACTAGTTCTGCGTAAAACAGGGCATACTTATCTTGTTCGCTGATTAAGTGTTGGTAATACGAATCTATGACGTGGTCTAACAGCTTTTTAGTTAAATCCGGACGACGGAAATAGTGCAATCGTTCAAAAGTGCCAAACCGAATATGCGATCGACTCATTCTTACCATCACACAGGACCGGGTAGGGGAAGGTTCATCACCTCGCCAAAGGGGTAAACCTGTTTCAATCATGGTCAGACAGCGTGAGGTACGTACACCCATGTAGTGCAACGCTTCCGCAGCAAGAACTTCCCGTAAACCGCCTTTGAGAGTGAGCATACCATCGCCACCACGAGAGTAGGGTGTCGTACCAGAACCTTTGGTGCCAAAATCGTACAGTGTACCATCAATACCGCGTACTTGCCCATAGAGAAAGCCTCTACCATCACCCAGCCTGGGATTATATTCACCAAATTGATAACCGTGGTAACGCAGCGCCAACAATGGTTTCCGGCTTTCAAATTTGCCAAAGGCTACGATAAAATCTTCATCTGTCACTACTTGAGGGTCTAGTCCCAACTGGGGTAGCAGTGCGTCATTGCGCCAGCGCAGGATGTGTTGAGGAAATTCCGCCGCCGCAACTTCGTCGTAGTAATCATCGCCCAACGATTCTAGGGCGGGTTCGTAGTTGAGGCTGAGAAAGGGATTGCAAGAATTCGTGTTGTTTAGAGTTTCAGCCAGAGTCATGAGGAGAAAAGCTTAATTCATTCTCCCCTCAATACTACCTCTTACTTTGTTGGAGTGGACGGTTGAGCAGATGGTTGAGTTGACCCTTGAGTGGGGGATTGAGATGATGGGTCAGATGACGGTTGCGCTGATTGTGATGGTGATTGACTCACGACAGATCTTATTTGGTCATTATACTTAGAGACGATTGACTGAATACTGGTCTTCTGGTCTGCTCTCAAGTTCAGCCCTTGGAGAGCTTGATTAGGTCTCTTACCTGATGCCAGCGCTTGATTATATTGGGTGCTTTGAGATTGGTCTAATACACCAGTAATCTCTTTGTTTCTTTGTTGAAGCAGGGTTTTAATCTGTTGGCGCTGTGCTGAAGAAAGTTTGTTTGACCGCAGTAAGTTAGAGCGAGTCGGAGTGCTTGAGGCGGGAGCAGTAGTAGTACTAGGCGTAGAACCAGATTGAGCCAGAGCTGGAGCTGTTAAGGCAATTCCAGGCACAAGGGTGGCAAGGGCTATAGTAGCAGACAAAAGCTTCGCAGAATTAATGCCCATCTTGAGGAACTCCTAAATCAGTTTGATTGTTTAACTTGCTTATTGAGCTGAGGAGCAAACAGGTATAACTATTGCATTTGCCTGTGAAGTAGATGTGTCGTTATTGTGAATTTAGTATGATTTTTTTAGATATTCATTCGTCATTTGTTATTTGTATCTACCTTTCCACGCTCGGATTCGTGATACTTGTAAGAATATGGTCTTGCCATTTTCCATTAATGAATAAATATTCTTTGGCGTACCCTTCCACAACAAATCCTAACCTTTTTAGTAAATTGCCGCTGCGCTGATTGTGAGGCATATAATTAGCCATGATTCGGTGCATATTTAATTCTTGAAATACATACTGAATGGCTGCATTCAACGCTTCTGTCATGTAACCTTTTCCTTGTTCGGCTTCGGCAAGGTTGTATCCTACGTAACAAAACTGGGCAGAACCTCTGACAAAATTTCTAAAATTAATTAATCCAATAATTCTTGTTGAGTTTTTTCTAGGAAAAATAAATAGCTTTAATGATAAGTCATTTATGAATTCTAGATAATTATTTTCAACCTGAGTATGCCAATACTCTTGTGTGAAAAAATCAACAGGCCAAAGAGGATAAAATGGAGTGAGATAGGTTTTGTTTTCAGTATAGTATGCAAGAATCTTACTTATATCCTCTTTAGTTGCTAGTCGTAATAATAAGCGTTCAGTAGTAATAAGTGGCAGTTCCAATTTCATCAACAACCGTGTGGCTGTTATAACTCTTAGTGCTTATGTCATGCTTTAACCGACATGTCAAGCTTAATTTCCTACAACCATACATTATATTTATGTAGCTGGCGGCGATCGCTGTAACAAAATGTAAATAATCAAGCAACTTTCCGAGAGTACGGCATCAAAGTCTTCAACCACGGTACCTTACGGCATCAGCAAGAGCGCAACGGCAGTTGCTTCAAGGAGCAATACCGTTCAGTTAAGGCTTTGATCCCCCCTAACCCCCCTTGTCAAGCTATCCATTACCGGGATCTTTCTTAAGAAAACTCAAAATAA
>CAZZYE010000560.1:0-5591 GCA_964658145.1 uncultured Stigonema sp. | reverse complement strand
CTTAATAATTATGCGAATTGCCCTATTTACCGAAACATTTTTGCCAAAGGTTGATGGTATTGTGACGCGCCTGCGTCATACCGTTGACCATTTACAGCGCCAAGGCAACCAAGTGCTGGTAATTGCCCCTGACGGTGGTATGGTTGAATACAAAGGAGCGAAAATTTATGGTGTCTCTGGTTTTCCCCTACCACTGTATCCGGAATTAAAACTGGCATTACCCCACCTAGGAATTGGTAACGCTTTAGAAGAGTTTAAGCCGGATATTATTCATGTGGTAAATCCAGCAGTTTTGGGCTTAGCTGGTATATTCTACGGCAAAGTCCTTAATATTCCCTTAGTAGCGTCTTACCATACCCATCTACCTCAATATCTTCAACATTACGGCTTAGGAATATTGGAAGGGTTACTATGGGAATTGCTGAAGGCAGGTCACAACCAAGCGATCTTGAATTTGTGTACCTCTACGGCGATGATGGAGGAACTGAGGGGACACGGTATTGAAAGAGTGGATTTGTGGCAACGGGGAGTAGATACAGAAACATTTCATCCTAGCAACGCATGCAAAGAAATGCGATCGCGTCTGTCGCAAAATCACCCCGATACCCACTTGCTACTATATGTCGGACGTCTCTCCGCCGAAAAAGAAATTGAGCGCATCAAACCAATTTTAGAAGCAATACCTGATTCTAGATTGGCATTAGTGGGAGATGGTCCTCACCGCCCAGCACTAGAAAAACACTTCGTCGGCACAAATACCCACTTTGTAGGCTATCTCTCTGGGAGAGAGTTATCTTCTGCTTTTGCTTCCGCCGATGCCTTTATGTTTCCTTCCCGTACAGAAACGCTAGGATTAGTGCTACTGGAGGCGATGGCAGCAGGATGCCCAGTAGTAGCAGCCCGTTCTGGTGGTATTCCTGATATTGTCACAGATGGAGTTAATGGATATCTTTTTGAACCAGAAGCAGATATTCAAAGTGCGATCGCCGCGACTGTTCGTCTCCTACAACAGAAACAAGAAAGAGAAGTTATCCGTCAAAATGCCCGCTGGGAAGCAGAACGTTGGGGATGGGCAGCTGCTACACACCAGTTACAAACCTACTATCAAAAGGTAATCTATTCTCAACAGTTGGCAGGTGTTGCATAATTTAATTTGGGAATTGTTAGTTGTTAGTTGTTGCTTGCTAGTTGTTGGTTGTACCATTAGCAATTAGCAATTAACAATCAAGAGTCTTCTGCTTTTCCATCGTCATTGCTGAAGGGATTTTCACCTATTCCCAACTCTTTTTTCGCCTGTTTCAACTGTTTCCAAAGAGATCTTATTTGTTCGTAGGCGTCCTCTGGACTTATTTTGCCAGATGTTTCTAGACCACAGATGTATCCTATTCGTTGGGCAAATTCCTGCAAATTAGCGTTAAAAACTAAGTTTTCTGGCTTGACCTGACCGTAGTAACGACCACGAGGATAGAGAAAATCATCTTTGTTCATTATTGTTTTCTCCATTAGTTTTTTAAACCTTGTCTTTTTAAATTTGAAGCTGAACAACTAGCAACCCTAGTTTATTTTCCTCAAAGTTACTCCCGAACCTCTCGAATAATACCTATTTGAATGAACCGCGTACTGCTTTGCAGTTGCCGCAGGCTAGACGCGAAGTACAAGGGAGAAAGAAGAGAAGAAGATCGGTAATCTTATGGCGGCAGGGGAGTAGTTGTTTGTTTATTTAATAATTTATTAAATGTTCCTTTTATTTAACTTCACCGCCATTTTCTAAGTATAAATTAGGTATTATTATATACTTTTCCACAACATATTAACATTTTATTCAGCTAAAAATTATTACAATTCCATGTAAACAAAAGTACAACCCAAAGTCTACAGTAGAAATACTTGATTAATATAGGGGCGATTTTAACAAAATTTCGGATTTGCGCACACCTTATATAAATTAAACCCGTCCTGACTAATAGTTAATGACTAAAGATAAAATGGTTAAGCTTGAAAGCATAAAAGCTACCCATCGCCTACAATTTTACCCACGACTATGTCAGTCAATTCAAAATTATACGAAGGCAAAGCGAAAATTTTGTACACAACTGAGCAACCAGAAATTTTACTGGCTGATTTCAAAGATGATGCGACTGCCTTTAACGCTCAAAAGCGTGGCAATATTTTGGGTAAAGGAATAATTAATTGTAGCATTTCCAGTAAGCTATTTAAAGAGTTAGAGGCGCATGGTATCAAAAATCACTATATTGACAACCCAGCCCCGAATCAAATGCGGGTGATTGCCCTGAAGATTTTGCCATTGGAAGTGGTGATCAGGAACATAGCCGCCGGTAGTCTCTGTCAACAAACAGGTCTGGCACTAGGCACTGTGCTGAAACAGCCGTTGGTAGAGTTTTATTATAAAAATGACTCTTTAGGAGATCCTTTGTTGACACGCGATCGCCTCTATTTGCTTGAACTAGCTACTCCGGAACAAGTTGACACAATTACTCATCTAGCATTAAAAATCAACAATTTTCTCAGCGAATTTTTCCAGCGGTGCAGCATTACCCTAGTGGACTTCAAACTAGAATTTGGCTTGGACGCACAACAGGAGTTGCTCTTGGCAGATGAAATTAGCCCTGACACCTGCCGTTTGTGGGACACATCAGTTGTCAGCGACCCCGATCGCCGGGTATTAGATAAAGACCGCTTCCGCAAGGATTTAGGAAATGTAGAGCATGCCTACCAGGAGGTTTTACAAAGAGTGCTAAAAGCAGTAAACACTAACAAGTAAGTGGGCAAAAATCAACTAAACTCGTGTGGATTGTCAATAGTCAATGGTCATTAGTCCACAGTCCAGAGTAACTATTGCGTGACTATTGACTATTGACTAAATAACTAATGACTAATACTACCTTTTGATGGTGTGCGGACGTGAAGAAAAATCCAAATAAAATGCGCCTATCCCCTGTTTTATTTACAGTGGTGGCGATCGCAGCCCCGCTGGGCGACTCGCTGAGTGCAAATGCACAAAACCTCAAGGATTCAAAAGTCGAGGTTTTCAGATTATCCACAAATCAGGGGCATCTTGCAGCCCCCTTGGGCGGAGTGCTGAGTATAAATGCACAAACCTTCAACAATGCAAAAGCAAAAACGGAGGTTTTGACATCACCCACAAATCAGGGGTATCTTGCAGCCTCATTGGGCGGAGTGCTGAGTACAAATGCACAAACCTTCAATAAAGCAAAAGAAAAAACAGAGGGTTTCACATCACCCACAAATCAGGAGCAGAAAGTTGTCGCATCGGTAACGAAGCCAGAAGTCATATTACCATCCTCCACCACGATCAAGACAGCACAAAACGGACAGCAAACAACCCCTGTTCCAGACATTCCGCCGCCAAATACGCAACAAACGCCAAACCTATCTCCGATTCCAGGCGATTCCAACGAACCTTTTCCGAATACGCAACAACAAACGCCAAACCTAATTCCTGGGAATTCCAATCAGCAGAAGCCAAATACGCAACAACAAATCCCAAACCAACCTCCCCCAAACACTCCGATTCAGCCCAATCCTAACCAGCAGCAGCCAAACACCCAACAACAAATCCCAAATACTGCTCCCGCAAACACTCCGATTCAGCCCAATCCCAACCAGTCTCCATCTCAACCGACACCGCCAACAACTCCAAATAATAACGGAACAGACCAAGCCCCAGAAGCAAATGAAACTCGTGTGCTGGTTTCTGAAGTAACGGTAAGAGCCGAAACAGGACTTCTATCACCGGATCTGGAAAACCAAATTTACAAGGTGATTCGCACCCAACCAGGACGAACAACAACTCGTTCCCAGCTACAAGAAGATATTAACTCCATCTTTGCCACTGGGTTCTTTTCAAATGTTCAAGCAGTACCAGAAGACACTCCTTTAGGAGTGCGGGTAAGCTTCGTTGTTCGACCTAACCCTACCTTAAGTAAAGTGCAAGTGCAGGCAAATCCTGGTACAAATGTTGCCTCTGTCATACCGCCCAACACTGTAGATCAAATCTTTCGCAGCCAGTATGGCAGGATACTTAACTTGCGGGACTTGCAGGAGGGTATTAAGCAGTTAACCAAGCGCTATCAAGACCAAGGTTATGTTTTAGCAAACGTGGTGGGAGCGCCGCAAGTATCTGAAAATGGAGTAGTCACCCTGCAAGTGGTAGAAGGGGTGGTGGAAAATATTCGAGTTCGGTTCCGCAATAAACAAGGTTCGGAAACAAACTCAAAGGGACAGCCGGTTCGAGGTCGGACACAACCCTATATCATTACCCGAGAACTGCAATTGAAGCCCGGAAAAGTATTTAACCGCAACACTGTACAAAAAGACTTGCAACGGGTATACGGACTCGGGCTGTTTCAAGATGTGAATGTGTCCCTTGACCCTGGTACAGACCCTACCAAAGTTGATGTCGTACTAAATGTAGTTGAGCGCAACAGTGGTTCTATAGGAGCAGGGGCAGGTATTAGTTCTTCTAGTGGTCTATTTGGTACTGTTAGCTATCAGCAGAACAACCTGAACGGCAGAAATCAAAGATTAGGCGCGGAGGTACAGGAGGGAGTGCGGGAAACACTGTTTGACTTGCGCTTTACAGACCCTTGGATAGCCGGAGACCCGTATCGGACTTCCTACACAGCCGATGTTTTCCGCCGTCAGTCGATTTCGTTGATTTTTGAGGGTCCAAAACAAAATATAGTAGCCTATGATCCCAAAACCTTTGACCCCAACAATGCGAGTGCTCAAACCGATCGCCCTCGCGTTGTACGTTTAGGTGGAGGTGTCAACTTTACCCGTCCCTTGTCCAAAGATCCCTTTGAAAACTCTGAATGGGTAGCTACAGCAGGTTTCCAGTATCAACGAGTTTCCATTACCGATGCCAATGGTAATGTCAGAAGCCAGGGACGGTTAGACAGCACAACAAATCCACCTGAGCTAGTTAACTTGAGTCAATCTGGGACCGGTGAAGACGATTTGCTGCTACTACAATTAGGGTTGGCACGCGATCGCCGGAATAATCCCCTCGTACCAACTAGTGGGTCTTTCCTTCGCTTCGGGCTTGATCAATCGGCGCCCATCGGACTGGGCAATATTCTGCTTACCAGGCTTAGAGGTAGCTACAGTCGATATGTCCCCCTAAAATTGCTGAAATTTAGCAAAAAACCAGAAACCATTGCTTTTAACGTTCAAGGAGGAACCGTACTCGGTGATTTGCCTCCCTATGAAGCCTTTTCTCTGGGTGGTAGTAACTCAGTCCGGGGCTATGACGAAGGACAATTAGGTAGTGGACGCAGTTTCGTACAGACATCTCTTGAGTATCGATTCCCAGTTTTCTCAGTAATTAGCGGCGCAGTATTTTTTGATTTCGGTTCTGACTTGGGAACTAGTACTACGCCATCTGTGTTACTGAACAAAAACGGTACTGGCTACGGCTACGGTATTGGGGTGCGGGTGCAATCCCCACTAGGACCAATTCGCATTGACTACGGTTTCAATGACGACGGTGGTAGCCGCATCAATTTTGGTATTGGCGAAAGGTTTTAAGTTATTTGCAGTCGGCGATA
>CAZZYE010000559.1:0-5601 GCA_964658145.1 uncultured Stigonema sp. | reverse complement strand
TCTCACCGTTCGCCCCTACAAACGGTGTGGTTCATTTATGTGAAAACTGCTGTAAGTCAAGAAAGTGGTGTTGAACTTCCCAGTGGAGAGAGTGTCATAGCTCGTTTGTAAGTGGCGATGATACTTTGTAAAATTTTGTAGTGACTAGATTAAGCTTTATTTTTTTGTATATGAACAATTTTATTAAGCAGCGCAATCCCGTGTTATTAGTGCATGGTATTTTTGACACAGGTCGAGTTTTCCATAGAATGGTTCCCTATCTAATGCAGAAGGGTTGGACCGTGTATGACCTAGATTTAGTACCCAATGATGGCAATATGGGTCTTGACCAATTGGCACAGCAGGTAGCTGATTATGTTAATGCTACATTTTCGCCAGAACAACCCCTAGATTTGGTAGGTTTTAGCATGGGTGGTCTTGTCAGCCGTTACTATGTCCAGCGACTAGGAGGAATAAATCGTGTGCAGCGGTTCATTACCCTCTCAGCACCGAATCATGGCACCTGGATTGCCTACTGTCGCCAAGGTCTGGGTTGTATTCAGATGCGTCCAGACAGTGCTTTTTTACAGGATTTGAATCGAGATGCTGCTATGTTGGAACATCTTCATTTTACCTCTATTTGGACGCCTTATGATTTGATGATTTTCCCAGCAAATAGTTCACAAATGCCTGTAGGACGGAATGTGAGTGTGCCAGTTTTGACTCATGCTGGAATGCTAACGGATTCCACAAGTTTAGCAGCACTAGCAGAAGCATTGGCAAGCCCAGTTATTTCAATTCCCGATCAAGATTCACCCAGTGAAACCCCCGCTACTATCAACAGAATATCACATTAGCTCTCTCGGCGCGGTGGAGAACGCGATTTATGAGCCGCTATAGCCCCGATTCGCCAATTTGCGTATACTCGTAACTTCCAAAAATCGCCTGAGGGGAACAGTAATACTTGAACTCCATTAAATTATAAAAAGGGTCTTCTAGAAAGAAAGTGCAATGCTCCAAAGCAGACCCAACAAAGCGTTGCTTGGGTTCTTCTTTAAAAAGAAGCTGTTGCTGTTGCGCTCTTGCTAGTAGATCCTCCCAGTCACCAACTGATGTAAAAATTAGCCCAAAGTGTCTAGGATAGATACCGCCTTGGGGTGTGAGTGGTTCTTTTGTAAGGTGAGCAACCAGTTGATGACCGTAAAGATTGAGAATTAGGGCGTGGCGATTTTCCCGACCGGAGGTGCAGCCCAAACCATCAATATAATATGCTTTTGTTTGGGCAATGTCAGTGACAGGGAAGGCAAGATGAAATAAAGTTTGGTTCATTACTTGTCTTAGAAATTTGAGAAGGAGGTGCTATCTCTAATTTAGCTAAAACATCCTCTCAAGACTCCTGTTATTGTTTCATCTGCTCCAACTAAGTAGGTAGGCGGGAAAGGGAAAAAGCCCCCCTTTTTAAGGGGGGTTGGGGGGATCTTCATGGAGTAAACGCTACTAACTAACTGAAGCGTATTGAGTTATAGAGTACTGGAATTAATTTGCTTACCTGTTTGCTACTGCTCCTAAAACTTAACAGTTGACATTTTTAGAACTTGTTATGTATATTCAAAGTATATACAAAATAACGAGTTATTTTTGTCTGTCTATGCAAGTTTTACATTGCTCGTGTAATTCTTTAACGAACATTATTAGGAGTATTTATGACTACCATCGTTACTAAGTGGGGAAACAGCTTAGCTGTTCGCATTCCTAAAGCATTGGCTGAACAGGTACAAATTCAAGAAGGAACTGATGTGACTTTTAGCATTTCGGGCGACAGCATTGTCATCACACCAAAAAAGCGGAAAAAATATACGCTTGATGAATTGCTAGAAGGCATGACACCAGATGAGTTCCATTCTGAAATTGATACTGGAATCGCTGTGGGGAATGAAATTTGGTAAATAGTTTATACACTCCAGACAGAGGTGATATTGTCAAGTTGGAATTTGGATTAGTGGAAATTACGACTGATTTGGTCAAACGGGCATTCGCGTTAAAAAACTCAGGTATGTCGTTTGAAGAAATTGCCAAAACACTAAATACTGATCTGGAACGACAAGGGCGAGAACAGCAAGGTTATCGCCCTGTTTTAGTTGTGTCACCGTTTAAGTACAATCGAATGGCTTCTATGGTTTTAGCGTGTCCTGTTACTAGTCACAAAAAAGGTCTTAGTTTTGAAGTACCTTTAACAGAAGGCATGAAAACTAGTGGTGTAATCTTAACTGACCAAATCAAATCTCTAGACTGGAGAGCCAGAAAAATTCTGTTTGTAGAGAAAGCGGAGCAGGATTTAATTGAAGAAGTGCAGGCAAAAATTGAAGCCCTAATTCTGTAGACAACAATTTTAGCGATCGCCTACCCTTTTATTTATAAGAATGTGCGCTTCCTCAGTCACTACCCAATACGGTTCGGAGCAGATGATTTCCTCATTTACAACCCATGTAGAGACGCTTCAGGTGCAACGTCTCTACACGCATGGATTTTTCACGAATTACCTTAACCGAACGGTATTGATGTTTCTATTATGACCTTTGCCCACTTAGAGGATGTTTTAAAAGTTTTGGGCGAATATAATTCGCTACTACACAGGCAAAGTCCCTTCGGGTTCGCCAGTCCCCTACGGAGGGAAACCCTCCTTCAGGGCTGGACTCACCGCCTACGCGGACTAACAGAAAATTAGGGTTTTTTAACCCACGGAGGTGGGTTTTGTCTGTGTAGCCGCGAATTATATTCGCTAGGGCTGGTATTAATTTAGACTTTACAAACATCCTCTTAGAGGCACAAACGATGTTAATGGCGGATGTCGCTACTCAAGGTTGGGCAGTAGCAACAGCAACAGAAGCTTATCTTCTGTTAGAAACTGGGCAAATTGATGAGGCACAACAGTTACTTGCCTTTGAAATTCCAAAATTTAAAAATATTGCCTTTGAGTGGTCAGATGCATTAGTAGCTGATGAGCCGCAACTTGCAACAGCTTACCGCTTTGCCTCGAGGGCGTGTCTGACGGCGTTGTGGGTAGCGTCTTTAGCTGACATCGGAAACAGGGAGCGCAAATATGGCGGTAACGCTTCTATTGTAAATGTTTTTGCAATACTTTTTTACTTTTATCTATATGTTTTAATTTTCAAGTATTTAGACGAGATTAAACCCTTTTGAATCTTGGCTTGAAACTCTACCGCATTTAACATTGACCATCATGTGCAATAAAGGCTTATTAACCTCAAACTCTTGCCCTGCCTCGTTCCTGGGCTTACAAAAACAGAGTTGCTATCCGGACGTAACTGAGTGATCGCCGGATGCCACCGTCATGCCATTTTTCCAAAGCTCATACTCACTCAGATCGATATCTTCATTCCACACAATCCCGTAGCCCCCTTGCTCAACCTTAAAGTTCTTGAAAAATGCAGGTTGCCGTAAATCTCCAACACCTTCTGTTCACCTGTGAGCCCTGGTTGAGAGATAGAGTGTTCCATTTTTCACGGATAGTGACTGTGTTGGGATGATTACTCCCTAAGCTTTTTGAAGCAATTTCCAATGCTTTAATGTAGAGTGGTTCAGCTTCGCTGTACCGTCCTTGCTCAAAGTAGAGTAAAGCCAAGTTGTTATAACTTTGGGCAACATCGGGATGCTGTCAGCAGCCGTTGCCTTATTTCCAATGCTTTAACGTATAGTGGTACAGCTTCGCTGTACCTTCCTTGGAGGAGGGTAGGAGCGATCGCGTGTATTGATTCTGTAGCGCAAGTATGAAGATTCTATAGTGAAGCCTTTGGAGGTTGAGGCTCAATGACTTCGGTGGTTTTATCGTCGTCAGACTGCTGGGAATTAACGAAAGTAAGACTCGCTGTTTTGACTACTTCGTAAGCGTTAGGATATATATATTTCAGAGCTTTTAACCCGTTAGGCAGAAGATCCACAACCTGGCCAACAGTAGCGAAAAGCACGAGTTTGGTCTACTACGAGAATATTGTCAATACCACGTTTGCGTAAACCAACAGCAGTTGCTAAACCAACAGGTCCAGCACCAACTATGACAACATCGTAGATTTTGTTGATGGGTGTATCTGTGAACGGATGTGCTATTGATTGACTTTGTGGGATATTCATCAGGATTTCAGCGTTAGACTCACGGAACGGAGCGATCGCCTAGGGCGTCGGTCAAGAAATAAGGCTTGCCTCTCCGTTGGGCGAGATGACTTCACACGTTAATTTTAACCAGACTTGGATTGGCGAATACTAACCTTTACAATTGCCGAAGCAATCTATAAAAGGAGCAGATACATGACAGCGAAGAACACGGCACTGGTACTGGGTGGACAAGGCATTATTGGGCGCAATTTGATCCATTATCTTGAAGACAGGGAAGCATGGCAAATCAAGGCTATCTCCCGCCGTGCTCCTGATTTTGAAACGCGGGCAGATTTCCAATCCATTGATTTGCTCGACAAGGATGCGATCGCTCTTAAACACGACTGGCTGAAGGACATCACACATATTTTCTATGCTGCCTATCAGGAACACAAGACTGCCGCCTTACTGTCGAAATATAACGTCGCTATGCTACGTAACATTGTCGAAGCGGTGGAGAAGGCAGCAGACGGCTTCCGGCATGTCACATTCATTCAAGGCGGCAAGGCCTACGGCGCGCATTTCGGACTGTACAAAACGCCAGCGAAGGAAACTGACCCACGCCATTTCCCGCCCAACTTCTACTACGACCAGGAAGATTACCTGCGCGATGTCGCCAAGGGCAAGCGTTGGGGATGGACGGCGCTGCGACCTGACATTATGTTTGGCTTTGCAGTTAGCAACCCGATGAATCTCGGCAACTTGATCGCCGTCTATGCGAGCCTGTGCAAGGAGTTAGGCGTGCCGTTGCGCTACCCCGCTAGCCCCAAAGCCTACCACATTCTCGCCAATGGCACCGACGCAACTTTGCTAGCGAAAGCGATGGAATGGGCGGCGTTGAACGAAGCGTGCTATGGTGAGATCTTCAATATCACCAATGGCGACGTGTTTCGCTGGAGCCAAGTCTTCCCGCAGATCGCCGAATCCTTTGGCATCAACTGCGCCGATCCGCAGACCTTCTCGCTCACTGAGGCGATGCAGGATAAGGAACCGATCTGGTTCGAGATGGTGCAAAAATATGGACTTGCACCGAATTTTCTGAAAGACCTTGCCAACTGGCCGTTCGGTGACTTCATCTTCAACGTCGAGAATGACGCTTTCTTCGACGTGAATAAGGCGCGGCGCTTTGGTTTTCAAGAGATGCACCTCGACACCGGCGAGGAGATTGTGAAGCTAATGAGCTACCTGAAGGGACAAAAGATCATCCCCGTGTGAGCTGTGTAGACGCTTTTAGCGGCAAGCCTATGGCATCGCATGAGCGGGGCACAAGCATTGCTTTTCGCCTGAAATGTTCACATAAAGGGATGCCTTTGGGTAATGGTGGTACGAGAAATCCCTAAAGATTTTGCGAGCGATCTCGTGGAAGGAATGCGTCTAGGACTTACGCACTATATAAACAGGACTTACGCAAAAATTGCCAAAAAGCTTAATTTATTGAACCGCCAAGACGCC
>CAZZYE010000558.1:0-5613 GCA_964658145.1 uncultured Stigonema sp. | reverse complement strand
TTAAGTTATTGACATATGAATCCGGATGTAGAGACGTAGCACTGCTACGTCTCTACAAGGATTTTGGTTCGCACGTAAAATCATTTTCATACATGGAATCAGCAACGCCCTAATGGCTTGACTTCTGCCAAAGGTTAGAGTTTGCCTAACATACTCATTAGACATCTCCGAAAATTAATTATGGGTTCGTTAAAACCGAAGGTTGGGGCGCTTTGCAGGACATTGGTGTCAACAATAGCGTGAAAACGCTTTGATGACGGTCATTTGAGAGGAACCAACCCCCTTAAAAAAGGGGCTAAAATTTTATTTCCCCCCTTAACAAGGGGGGATTAAGGGGGGATATTAGGTTGATCGGGCAAATAGAAAGATAGATTTAGCTTACCCCGTAAGACTCTGCGCTCTTTGTTGACACCAATGTTTGCAGTCGCGCCCCAACATCATTTCTGGAGATGTCTAAGTAGGTCGGCGTCAATAAATCATCATTGGTTCATAGTTGCGATGAGCGCAACTACGAACAGAAAGCTATGAATTTGGGCAATTCTGTACTTAGATGTTTTCCAACTGCTGCCAGCTAATATTGTTTAACTATAATCTCGCCAAAATACCACTATCGTAAGCATCTGCATCGTCGTAGAGGGCTAGACCCCAACAACCGTGAATCGAAACTTACCTACAGTTATGCTGTGAAAACACATTGATGCTTTTATACCAGCGCTATTTGCGCTCACCGTATTCACTGGCGCTTTTATTGATGCAGCCGGACTTGGGCGAGCGCTCAAGTCCGGCTAAAGCTTGATTTGAAAGTTATAATAACTTTAATTTATCAATAAAATCAATAAGACTATTTGATTTTATCGATATTGCCGGATAAAGTGAAATTATCTAGAAAGCTAATGGCTAATATAAAACTGACTGACAAAGGGGTGTCTCATGGCTGACTGCAATCAGGTAGACAAAAACAACTTTCTCTACCATCGCTATCAATACCAGGGTAAATTCAACCCAGAAAACCTTGTATTCAATGCTAACCTTCAGGAATTTTCTCAACGGGTCGGCTATATTTGCGCTCTGGAGACTAGGGGTAAACTTTCTCCCCAAGAGTCCTACGAGCAAATAGAGGCTCTTTGGGAGCAGTTAACAAAGAGCTTCACAGCACTAGGTATGAGAAAAGACGCAACTAATGACTGTTGACATCTGCATGACAGACATAGATAAGCAGACGTTGAACTGACACAAAGTATTTCAATCCCAGATCGGAATTCATACTGTGAATCCCTTGCCATAATACGTTAAATACCACATTTATTAATGCGAGGTGAGAGGAGCGCTCGTTTTAAAACTGCAATAACTGCTGACAAAGCAGCTTGACAATAAAATTTTTGGCCTTGTAAGTATAGCATAAAATACACATATTTAGAAGTACCCTTTTTGAGTACTGTTATAAAGTTATTAAAGCAAGCAAAATAGATAAATTAGTCAATCAGCCGTGTCTGTCTAGATAAATCATTCTCTTGAAATGAGGAATAATGAATAAGACTGCCGCATGTCTAATTATCAGTTTTGCAACCCCAGGTAAAAAATGGACGGTTGAGCGAATCACCATAAACCTGGCATCAGATGAAGCCAACAAGCTTGACTCGTATTGTAACCAGACAGGGAGAGCAGCAACAGATGTCATTCGGGAACTTATTCGAGGGTTGCCCGTAAGCTGACAATTGAGCGCCTAGTTTGAAAAGTCAGAGTTTAGGTTGAGCTTTTCTTAGAAGCGCCTTACGGGCGGCGCACTACCTGTGATGAATGGAACAAACACCACCACTCCCCCTCTTCCCCCTGATCCCCACACAAAGTGTTTCTTGAGAGTGTTTGGTCGGTTAGCTTAAGAAAAGACAGTATTTTAGCTAGCTCCAAGCCTAAAATAGACAAATAATACAAATGATACTCGACGAAACGATAAGTTAATAGTAGGATCGATGATCTTAAATAAGAAATGCCCCAGCGCAAGCTGGGGCTTAGTTGCTTAAACGTTTCCTAAGTCACTATAGTGACAACTGTACCATTAGGGAAGTGGGAATCTTACCTAATAATCTTTGTACATAAAATAACCCCACACTGGGGTTATTTTTTTATTAGACCCAACAGTAGTTTTGCTGCAACTCGCCGCTAAGTGAATCTTGAATTTGTTACTATATAAGGCTTCCACCAAATTTTGTTTTGTCTCCACTCAGAGATTAGCACCTAAGTCCAATGCTAGGGAAGCTGATATAAAATGTTAAATAGTGAATAAGTTGCCTGCTATTTCCTTGCCTAAGAGAGTTTAAATTTTACAAAGGAAGGCAACAGAAAAAGCTCAAGCATTACTACTAAAACATAAAACAGCTATTGTTTATCTGACTTACAGCAGTTTAAGGGTTGAATTGACCACATCATCAAGGGCGCGGTTCCCGCGCCCCTACGGTGAGTCCAGCCCTGAAGGCGGGTTTCACTCATTCAGGATCTGGCGAACCCGAAGGGTTATATTGTGGGCGATTTGGTAATTCTGAAACTTATGAATGCCTTCTGATTTCAGGGAATCGGAAAACTGTGCAAACAGAGTGGCACAACTAAGTACAATTTCTTACGCTATAAAAAGAATATGAGAATCCGTAAAAAACATAACGCTCTGCGTCAATCAATGGCGGTATTCCGCTACAGTGGGCGAGCAATCGGCTTGGTGTGGACTACTAGCCGATCTCTTACCATTTTCTTTGGTATTTTAACTTTAGTGGCTGGTCTTTTACCAGCTGCTGTTGCTTACATCGGCAAATTAATTGTTGATGCCGTTGTTGCTGCTTCTCAAATTAATGCACATAACAATGATTTTGTCAATAGCTATCGTCCGCTGATGTATGTAGGATTAGAGGCTCTAGCTGTAGTCATACTAGCAGGTAGTCAGCGATTCCTGACCGTTTGCCAGTCACTGTTGCGGGTGCTACTCGGTCAACGGGTGAACGTTCTCATCCTGGAAAAAGCGTTAAAGTTGGAGCTGACCCAGTTTGAGGATTCAGAGTTTTACGACAAATTGACCAATGCACGGCGAGAAGCATCCACTCGTCCCCTTTCACTGGTAAATCGCACCTTTGGCTTAGTGCAAAGCGCCTTGTCACTCGTAACTTACGGCGTTTTGCTGGTGAAATTCTCAGTTTTGGCAGTGATCGTACTGATTCTAGCTGCTATGCCTGCATTCTTTGCAGAAACGAAATTTGCGGGGGAAGCCTTTCGTCTGTTTAGCTGGCGATCGCCAGAAACTCGTCAGCAAACCTACCTGGAAACCCTGCTTGCTAGAGAAGACTATGCCAAAGAAGTAAAACTCTACCAGCTGGGGGAAATGTTGCTAGAACGTTATCACGAGCTGTTCAATAGACTTTATGGCGAAGACCGCGACTTAACTCTGCGACGGGGGTTGTGGGGGTATCTCCTCAGTTTGCTTAGTACCTCTGCCTTTTACTTAGCATACGCCTGGATTGTGGCGGAAACCGTTGCAGGTAGAATTTCCTTGGGAGATATGACAATGTATCTCATTGTATTCCGGCAAGGGCAAAATACGTTTGCTGGTGCTCTCACTTCTATTGGGGGTATGTACGAAGACAATTTATATCTTTCCACTCTCTACGACTTCCTAGAAGAGGAAGTACCAAAACCAAGAGGTAAAGCCACCATCGGTTTAAATCCTCAAGATGGCATTCGGTTTGAGAACGTATCATTTACCTATCCTGGAAGTTCGCAACCTGCATTAAAAAATATTTCGCTACACCTCCTCCCTGGAGAGAAACTAGCAATTGTTGGTGAGAATGGTTCCGGCAAGACGACTTTAATCAAATTGCTAACGCGACTTTACACCCCAAATTCCGGACGCATCTTACTCGATGGCTTGGATTTGCAGGAATGGGATATTGATGTGTTGCGGCGACGCATCGGTGTGATTTTCCAGAACTTTGTCCACTACCAATTCACTGTTGGTGAGAATATCGGTGTGGGCGATGTGGATCGCATGGAAGACAAAACCCGTTGGCAAATTGCGGCAGAAAAAGGAATGGCGCAACCTTTTATTGAAGATTTGCCCGCAGGTTTTCAGACTCAGCTTGGTAAATGGTTCAAGGGGGGACAGGAACTTTCTGGCGGTCAATGGCAGAAAATCGCTCTTGCCCGCGCTTTTATGCGAACTAGTGCCGATATCCTGGTTTTAGATGAACCGACATCGGCAATGGACCCCCAAGCTGAGTTTGACATTTTCAATCACTTTCGCACTCTTACCCAAAATCAGATGGTATTTCTCATTTCTCACCGCTTCTCCACAGTCCGGATGGCTAACAAAATTGCAGTTATTGAAGCTGGGGAAGTTGTGGAACAGGGAACCCATAAGGAACTGTTGCAGGCACATGGACGCTATGCGACACTGTTTTCATTGCAAGCTGCTGGTTATCAATGAATTATGAAATTCATCATTGACCCACCAATTCCTGTGAAAATTCAAACATATGAAGGAACGGGTGCGGTGGCGGCATCCGAGTATTGTACAGCGCTTCAAAAAAGCGAGTTCCCTACTCATTTGTACGGATTGATGTTCAAGATGGTCGCCCACCCAAGTTTATCATCAGACCGTTTGTTGCTGAGCAGGTTCAACGAGAGTGGTACAATCACCACCTGAAAACGTTTGCAATCGGTGGGTAGGGGCGGGGTCCCCCCGCCCTCAATACGGTTCGGATCAGATGATCTCCTCATTTACAACCCATGTAGAGACGTTCCGGCGGAACGTCTCTACACGCATGGATTTTTCACGCATTACCTTAACCGAATGGTATTGCGAACGCCCTTACAATCATAGGTAAATTTTGATTTTTGATCTGCTAATGAAACATAATCCGAAGTATAATCTTTTACTTTATCTATTAGTCATCTTGGTAATCGCGGGGTTCTTGTTGCTTAACCCCATTAGTACGGCAAAAGTATCCTCTTCATCTACCACTTACGAACAACGGCTTGTCCATAGCCCAGACGGTATTGGTAAATTTTACATGGGTCGAGAAATTGCCAAAGTCATGGGACACACAGCAGCTGGTTGGCTAGAACGACCAAGCCGAGAAGCTGAAGAACAGCCAAGTCAAGTAGTCAGCGCCCTCAACCTCAAACTCAATGATGTGGTGGCAGATATTGGCGCTGGTACAGGCTATTTTAGCTTTCGCATCGCTTCGTTGATCCCAGCAGGAAAGGTTCTGGCTGTGGATATTCAACCAGAAATGCTAGATATGATTAAGTTTTTAAAAGATGAGAAACAGGTTAAGATTGAGGTGGTATAAGACTAGCGCTTTTTGTATCACTATCCCAAACTATCCACCCATATTTATTATCTAAGTCAATTGCACTATTTGTGACTTTAAAATAAAGCTTTTCGCCACTCCTAGTTTCAATAGCAAAGTCGGCTTGTTCGGCATATATCACCTTGAACCCTTTGTTTCTAAGACAAAACATTGCCCAAGCTTTCAATGATTGCTTGTGTGGTTCATGTGGAATAAAAGGTTTTTTGATTGTTTCCTCGATTACCTGAAAGATTTGCATTTGTTGTTGATTGTTGATTGT
>CAZZYE010000557.1:0-5623 GCA_964658145.1 uncultured Stigonema sp. | reverse complement strand
TCCCCATGTCCACAGATCCTTACGCTTGGATAGAAGAATCCCTAGCAACTATTCATCGGGCTGACTGGTATCGTTCAGTACATACAATCCACGGTTTTCCAGGTGCTACGGTGTTTTTAGAAGGACGAGAGGTGATTAATTTTGCTAGTAATGACTATTTAGGACTGGCTGGGGATGAGTGCTTGATTGCAGCGGCAACTGCTGCTATTCTTCAATTTGGTACTGGTAGTACTGGTTCTAGATTACTCAGTGGTCACCGGGAATTACATAGGGATTTGGAGATGGCGATCGCATCCCTGAAACAAACAGAAGATGCTGTGGTCTTTAGTTCTGGTTATTTGGCAAATATAGGGGCGATCGCTGCCCTAGTCGGCAAGCGCGATTTAATTTTATCTGACCAGTATAATCATTCCAGTCTAAAAAACGGAGCAATTCTTAGTGGTGCAACCGTCATTGAATACCCTCACTGTGATGTGGCAGCGCTATTGACCCAACTGAGTCAGCAACGGCAAGACTACCGACGCTGTTTAATAATTACTGATAGCGTCTTTAGTATGGATGGTGATTTGTGTCCATTACCAGCACTATTGGAACTAGCTCTTGAATTTAGCTGTATGCTGCTAGTGGATGAAGCTCATGCTACTGGGGTACTAGGAAAAACTGGCGCTGGATGTGTAGAACATTTTGAGTCTACAGGAAAGCAATTAATTCAAATGGGCACATTGAGTAAAGCTTTGGGTAGTTTAGGCGGGTATATAGCAGGAAGCGCAAGCCTGATTGACTTTTTGCGGAATCGCGCACCCAGTTGGATTTACACCACCGCGCTTTCACCCAGTGACACGGCGGCGGCGTTAGCAGCAATTAATATAGTACAACAACAACCGCAACGCCGCGCTCAATTGTGGCGGAATGTAGCTTACCTGAAAGAGTTGATGCAACAGCTACCCAACCTGAAATTGCTACCGTCTGAATCACCTATACTCTGCTTTCAGTTACCAAATGCAGCAGACGCGCTAAAAGTTGGACAGCAGTTAAGAAATGCTGGCATTTTTGCCCCAGCAATTCGTCCCCCTACCGTTCCCACGAGTCGGATACGGATTTCTGTGATGGCAACTCATGAGAAAAAACATATTGAGAAATTGATAGAAGTGCTCAAAGGCACTAATACAGCAACAACCCTTTAATAAGTCGTCAAAGGAGATGCTTTCTGATCGCCGCTTATTGGGCGATCGCCACTGGGATTTTACGACAAACATGGCAGATATATTTTCCTACTTACCCGTCCCGATGGTAGCCTTACGCACCCTGAAGTCGGAAGTCGCCACAGGTCTTCGCCTTGAAGTTATAGCCCAATACGGTTCAGTTAGAAGCGTCACTCCCTGAAGATCCCCCCAACCCCCCTTAAAAAGTTCTGCTATTTCCCCCCTTTTTAAGGGGGGCTAGGGGGGATCAAAGCCTTAACACCAAGCGTATTGAGTTATAGCCTCCTTAGCAAATGACCCTTCTTGGTTGACAAATGGACAGTGGGGTATGATTCAATTAGTGTCTTAACTCGAATGGGTTAGGCTAGATTCAAAAGTGCGAGATTATACATAATGTTGAAGGCAGTTGAAGGTGTTTATAAGCGTGGTAAGATAGAGCTATCCGAAGTGCCATCAGATATTGTTGAAAGCCCGGTGATTGTTACATTTTTAGAAGCAAAATCACCAGAAATTACTTCACAAATAATGTATTTCGGAATGTTCGCCACTGCTCATCAATCAACAGAAGAAGACTTGAAAACAGCGGATTTTTATGGTGATATCCATGACGGCTGAGACTGGTCATAGACGCTTATGAAGTACGTTGTTGATACCCACGCGTTTATGTGGTTTTTAGAAGGAAATCCGCGTTTGGGCAGTAACGCAAAAAACATTCTTTCTCAATCTACCAGTGAATTAGTAATACTTGCTACTACACTATCCGAAGCTGTTTGGATTGTTGAGCGCGGACGAACATCTATTCCCTCTGCTGACACTTTACTTAAAGTTGTCAAATTGTGTTCGGTAATTTGGTAGTCAAGTGGTTTAACTGGGATGAGCAACCTGGAAAAACCTGTGATTGTGGAGAAAATTCCCGATGAGGCTTTGGTGGTTCGAGGTGGATCTAATCGTCCGACAGATATTCAACGAAGTACTGGGATTCATCCTAGTGGCGTAACCGGAGTGTCTGTATAGAGCGCAGTGGGGTTATCTGTGGCAGAATTGGCAGCGACAATTCCTCATGGACAAGTAGGTGTTACAACTGTGGGAGAAGTTCGTAAAGCTGGTGGTGATGTCATCCGAACCTCTGGAAGAAGTCTATATCATGCAACGTTGTCCGGACTATCTCCCGAGCAGATCAGCTATCTTTTAACTCCCACCATCCTCAAGCCAGCACGAGAAAACTAGACATTGGAGGAAAAACATGGACAAACTGAGAGTTTTCGCAGATTTTCATAACGCAGATGTTCAGGGTCGGCTACGTTTGAACTGTATTGGAACAGTGGAAGACTTAGCCCGTCAGCAAATTTCGCTGCAAGATGGTCAAATACTGACACTGTACAGTGAGGATTTGGAAGTTGATGGCTTAGTTCAGTATTCTACGGAAGAAAATCTGTGGGTCGCTGTTATTGATTGGAATGCAATTAGGCAAAAAGATTTAGTTGTCCAGACCGAACACTAGGAAATGTTATATTCATGCTCTTAATCAAGTTAAAATAACTAAAAATACGGGGGGAAGAAAAATAACAGAGATCGAAACTCTGGGACAGGAAGAATCAAGCGTTGGGTAAAAAAATTTTGGCTGGCGATCGCTCATGTATTTCCACAACATTTTAAATTTTGTAAGGCAGCGCAAATAAAGTTTTTAAGCGTTTTCCCGATCTCCCACTCTTATTTTCTCATCCAAAAACTTTAGCTGCTGGTATATACAGCTAATCTGCGGTAAATCTACACCTGAGAAATGCGCTTTCCGTAATGGGTTCCCAAAAATTGCTTCTACTTCCAAAGGTCGCCTTTCGTCGTAGTCAATTTTCATGCTGGTACGATAAGGCTTCATCTTTACGGTGTAATCCAGCATTGTTTGAATGAAGCTATCAGGAATGATGCGTCCGCAACTTTTGGACCCGGCTGCAACTTCATACATCAACTGTTCAACTAATTGGCGGGTGTGAACATAGGACATTAATTCATCTGTAAGAGCGTTGAGAATTACAGACAGTCCATTATAGGGAATATTCCACACCAATTTTTTCCATCGCTCTAGTAATAAGTCTTCAGCTAATTCCATTGATATCCCAGCACTCTTCAAGTCCGAGGCAACTTGCCGCATCTTCTGTGTAATCCCAGTAGGATCGTAGCCATTCGCATATCCCCCTAAGGTAATTTGTCCATAGTCGAGGTGGCGGATATGTCCTGGTCCGATTTTATTGGAACAGAGAAAACACAACCCACCAATAATGCTGACATTGCCAACAATTAAGGCAACTTTTTCTTCCACTGCCAGTCCATTTTGCAATACCAACACTACCCCATCATCTTTAACAACAGGCAGTAACATCTGCGGCAATAAATGGTTTTGTGTCGTCTTTAGTGCTATCACCACTACATCGCATTGTGGCATTTTTTCTACATCATTGTAGGCGTTGACTTGAGTCAGGGTGAAATCACCATCTTTTGACTCAATAACCAAACCAGATTTACTGACATATTGATAATCACTCTTCAGTAAGAAGTGGACATCTAAACCAGCTTTTTGCAGTTTGGCACCATAAAAGCCACCTAATGCACCAGTTCCTAGAATGGCGTAACTACGCTCGGACATTTTGCTAACAAAGAGATTTTTATATGATGATCATAAGGCGAATAGGTTGTATACATTCTACATAAACTGCTGGTGTGGCATTAGGTAGTGAACCATTTGAGTAATCAGCAGGCGTTGGCAAGCATGGATTTATGTTAGTGACATTAATTTGACACCACATAAAGGGATGGTACAACTTTTTTATTCATATACATATTCACTCAAAGGTTCCACAGCCACCATCTTCTCAACTTCATCCACCGTCACCCGCGCCAGCCCAAATTGCTCAATTACCCAAGCATTCGTCGTCAGGTGCTGAGTAATCTCCGCCACTCGGTATTTACTATTCTGAGATGCCAAAGCAGCTGGCAACAGTA
Source organism: uncultured Stigonema sp. (assembly GCA_964658145.1). Taxonomy (GTDB): domain Bacteria; phylum Cyanobacteriota; class Cyanobacteriia; order Cyanobacteriales; family Nostocaceae; genus Stigonema. The sequence goes on along the minus strand of CAZZYE010000557.1, from coordinate 1,424 downwards.
ACTGATCCCCTAAATGTTCATCTACTGGTGCGCCGGTTTGATGAAACTTCAGCAGTTCCTCACAAGCCATAGACGCTACTTTGTCCGCAGGCAAACCCAGACGTCCCAAAGCACCAAATCCAGATTCGCTATTCTCATACTCAGCAGTGAGAAATAAACCTGCTCCTAGTGCAATACCCTTTGCTCGTAAAGGCTGTATATTAGGTTTCAATTGGGCTTCACGCAACAAATTCTCAGCACGACTCGCCATCCTTTGGGGAATGTGAGAAGGCAGTTCCGTTACTACTGCTAACCCCCGCACTTGTTGTAAGTCGCCGCGTTCCACCAAGTTGATCCCACCCAGTTTGCTACCACCACTTATCAACAACTCCACTTCTCCCCCACCTTGAGGATACCACCCCCAAGCATTCAGTTTCGCCTCAACCCGCACACCCATCCGGTGCAGCGTGGGTAAATAGACTTGCTCAATGTAAGTCATTGAAGGGCTATGGCTGACATGAGTTCCGCCGCGTAATGTCACCTGGGAATTACCAGATGCTAGCACCAGAGGCAAGAGGATAGTCTGCAACACCAAAGTAATAGCACCAGCGGAACCGCCTTGGCGTGCTTCGCTGACATCGAATGTATAAGTTCCTGCTTGCACCGAACTACTGGGAATAAACTCCAGCATCATCGAACCTAAGGCATCCCCCTGCACTTGGGCATGACAAATTGCCGCAGCGGCGCGAACTGCTGTCAGGTGTTGTGCTGCTAGTCCCGGCTTTTGGCGTCCAGCACGGATGCAATTTATCTGTATGGGTTTACCAGTAATGGCAGCTAGACTAAGGGAGGTTCGGAGAATTTGCCCGCCTCCCTCTCCATAGGAACCGTCAATGTGAATCATAAGCCATCAGCGGTTCTGTCATTTCTCTTACTACTCAATGATAACAATGGTACATGGGCTGGAGATAACTTAGCTGTTATCGGGTACAAAATAGGGATAAAATTGGCTTATGAGCTTGCTTTTATGACAATCATCAAAAAGATAATTTTTTGGCTTATTTTCATTTGAAATAGGACTTACGCACTTTACAAATTGACCATCATGTGAATAGCAAACTTGTTAAAATGATTTCCTTGCACTGCCTCATTCCCAGGCTCTGCCTGGGAATGTGATCAAGGAGGCTCCGCCTAGGCTGTTGACGGGAGGCGGAGCCGGACATAAGAGCATTACAAGGCTCTGCCTTGTAACGAGGGATAATGCACAATTGTTTTTTTCTGTCAATGCGTAAGTCCTATGAAATTCTTTTTTTTAGCAAGTTCGGCTTTTGCTTAGGGATTTCCAAGTAAAAAAATATCCAATTATTTCTTGTGGGATGGGCATAAGCGCCCGTCCTATGAACTGGGCGGGCGCTTATGCCCACCCCACAATATTGGATAATTTA
>CAZZYE010000556.1:3821-5634 GCA_964658145.1 uncultured Stigonema sp. | reverse complement strand
ATGCAAAATTAAAAAATAATTTTTAATTTTTAATTGATCTCCTCCACCTCCCTTGTGCTTATTGTTCCCCGTTAGCCATTCACAATTAACTTAGGATTGCTACATTCCATTAAAAATTACCTCCCCCTACGTTGAGAGTCTTCCCAAGGAGGCTGAAAACCTCGCCTGAGTAGAAAATCCTCTTGTATTTGCTGCATCTGACGAGACACATCAGGATCGGTTGTACCTTGGCGAAGTTGTTCGAGTTGCAGTTGTTCCAGCTGTGCTAGCGCCGTTAAAGGTTGATCGAAAATAGCATTTAACCCAGCAATGGCGCGGCGTGCGTCTTTGTCTTCCGGCTTTTGTGCTAACACTTGGGAATAAATATGCTGTGCTGAATCAAACCGTTGCTGTTGAAAGCGAATTCCCCCCAGAGCCGCAAGAGCATCGAAGTTATCTGGTTGCTGCGCTAAAATATTCTCATAAGCATTACTAGCTAGATCCAAATCGCCCATAGCTCGAGCTAACTCTCCCTGCAACTGGTAAGAATTGGCGTCCTTAGGAAGGCGGGCAATCAACTGCTTTACCCACGCTCGCGCTTGCGCTGGATTACGTTTTGCTAAGACCTGCACCAAGCGCAGTTGCAGTGGTATGTAGTTTGGATCAACTTGAATTAAGTAATTATACAGAGCTTCACGCTGTGCCTCAGCAGGCAACACTCCTACCAAACTAAATAGTTCTGGGGGGGTATTGGTTGCAGGTTGTGTTGCTAACCAATTGTTGAGAACTGCCTCTGCTTCTGGTTGGGAAGTCCGCTTGGCTTGATAAGCGACACTAGTACGCCCTAACTGGATGGTCAAATTTTGGGGATTGTGGGCTATGAGTTGGTCATAAGCTGCCAAAGCTTCCTCAAAGCGCTTTTGTTGTACTCGCACACCTGCCAGTCCGCGTAAAGCACTATCAACAATGTCGCGATCTGGTTTAGTAGTCAGCACGGCTTGGTAACGCTGAGCACTGGCTTCTAAATTACCCTCCCGTCGCTCAATTTCTGCTGCTAGCAACTGAGTTGTCATATCCTTAGCACCTTCGGGCGTTGCTGTGTAAGCTGCCAAGGCTTGCCTTGCCCCATTCAGATTATTTTGCTGTACATACATCTGAGCTAGGCGGAAATTCAAAAACGGTACATTTACCCTCGGTAAAATACTTTGGTACACAGGTAGAAGTTCCGGATCGGGAGCATCGATGTCTGCTAGGGCAACAGCTAACTGTTGCAGTTGCACATTATCTGTGGGCAGGGGTTGCAGTATAGCCTCCAAACGCTGTTTTAAGTCATTCTTGGCAAGCGTTCCCAGCTTATTTTCCAAAGCTAACTGCCTGACGACTAGACTTTTATCATTCGGAGACTGTAAAGCTGCCTGTCGATAAAGTTGCAGTGCTGTTTGCTCTTCTTGGGGTAAACCAGTGAACACATCAGCGGCTTCTCGCAGCAGTGTGGGTGAGGGATTGGGAGTTTGAGCCAGTGCCTGACGGTAGAAAGTAGCAACTTGCTGTGCTATAGCGGGGTTGTCACTGTGCTTACGAATTTCATTCAGCGATCGCGCTAAGGGCAAAATCGCATCACTTCTACCTTGTAATGGCTCTAATACTACCAAAGCTTGGGTTTGCTGTTGATTTGCAGCATATGCCTTGGCAAGTTCCGCACGAGTTTCTATGGCTATGCGGTCGAGTTTCTGAGAACGCTGCAACTGCGCTTCTAAAACCTGTACAGCCGCTGATGGATTGCCTGTTCCTCGCAAAGAACTGGCATAAGCAACCGCAGCATACCCTGTAATTG
>CAZZYE010000556.1:0-3811 GCA_964658145.1 uncultured Stigonema sp. | reverse complement strand
AACAACTCCAAAGACTTTTGGTAATCGCCGCTGTAACTATAAGTTTGAGCAGCACCAATAACAACGTCCAGCGAGGGGTTTTTGGAGAGCGCAATTTGGTAGTCTGCTAGCGATTCACTCAACCGTCCTTGATAAGAATATAGTAGGGCACGGTAAGCGTGGGCTTGTAAATCATTGGCATTCAAACTTAATAAAGTGGTGAGAGCGTCAATTCCTCGTTGATTCCACTCTGGGCGATAAGTGCCCATTATGCCAACTGCCTTTAAAGCCATTTGGTTATTGGGGTCTTGCGCTAGCACTTGTTGATAGGCGTTCCAAGCATACTCTATGCGTCCGGCGCGGTTATAGGCGATCGCTAAGCCAATATAAGCTTGCAAAGATTGGGGTTCGCGTTTTAAAACTTGCTGGAAGGCAGCGATCGCATCATTTACCAACCCCTTTTTCAACAAGTTAAAACCTTGCTGAACTGACGAAGAAGACGAATTAGCTTGAGCAGGAGCAATGCTACCCAACAAAGGCACAGTAGCAAAGCAAGTAAAAAGTAAAAAGTAAAAAGAGCTTTGATGCTTTTGCCGAGTTGTATTTGACTCATCGAGCAACTCTCCCTCTTGGAGTGATATCAAACTCCGACCTGACTCTGACACCAACAACTGTTTCATCAAAACTATTCCGTCCTTGAACAGTAAAACCTAGCCGGAGATTGGAAATAAATGGAAAATCGTAGTACAGTTCCAATACATCTGCTGGGTCTCCACGATGCAGGCTCTCATTCGATAAAGCGCGTCCGTAAGCTAACCCCACTCGGTCATCACGGGTAAACAGATCCAATCGGCTGGCTCCGAAAACGTAGGTATCTGCTCCTTTTCCCAAATCGCGGTCTTCAAAGCGACCGTAGCGTCCAAAAAGACCTAATTTCAGATTGGGAATAAAAACTTCCGCGTTCAGACCGTATGCTTCTTCGCGATCGTCTTTCAGTGGTCCAAATACTGTGCGTTCAGCATTCCTAGGAATACTGAAGGCTTCAGAGAAAGTATCGCGCACACCAGCATCGCGATCTGTGGCATAAGTACCGCGAATAATGGCGTTGCCGTAACGAACGCCAATTTCTCCGGCAAATCCATCCAAAGCAAAGCTACCGATTTTGTCTGCTGATGAGAAGACTGCCGCTTTCGCTTCAATATTATCGTTGACACTCCAGTTAACCAGCAAGCCTGTGCGGGAAGCAATCCCCGTTGCTGCCAGCGCTGGATTTGTCTGGAACACCGGATTAAAAAATTGGCTTGCCCCATCTTTCGCAAAGCTGTTGCGGTCAAAATAAGATGTTAAATCTAACTGACCCACCGCGACCCGCAGGTTGGGCAAACCCGCCAAGGAAGTCGCAAAATAAAGCTCGTTGATATTCAAACCCTGCCCTCGGGAGTCAACAAAGGTGCTATTGTCGCTGGTCAAATCCAAGGTTGCCCCAAATAAGGCTTGGGGAGTCAGTGGGTACACTCCTTCCAGTCGCGCCCGCGCTGAGGAATTGCTTCCTTGGTTAACATATACCCCTTGGAAATGTAAAAAGGGTTCCCTTAAAGCTGTGCTGTTGAACGGGGAGCGTGGTTGAATAGCTGGTGGTGGAGCAACTGGTGGTATTGCGTCCCTGGGCAATGGGGCAGTGGGAGTTATCGACAATTCGTGGCTTTGTACAGTGTTGGTGGCTGATGACGGTGTTACCGCCTGCGTATTGGGTAGTTGGTTCAACGTTGGTGTGGAAGTGCCAGGAACCGATGCCGGTGCCACGACTTGGCAGTTCATTAGTTGATAAGAGGTCTGACCTTGATTACTAGGAACTGATGGCGGTGTTACGACTTGGCAGTTCATTAGTTGATAGGAGGTCTGACCTTGATTGCTAGGAACTGATGGCGGCGTTACTGTTTGGGCGTTAAGTAGTTGGTTAAACGTTGGTGCGGTCGTACCCGGAACTAATGGCGGTGCGGTAGGCGCACTAAACTCTTGCCTTGCAGTCGTGCTTGGTAGTGGTGGCAGTGGGGCTGCCTGGGTGTTGAATTGCTCTACGTTTGGCGTAGCAACTTGGGGGTTGTTCGGCACACCCAGCAGTCCCAAACCGAGATCGGAATTGTCTCCACCTGCTGCTAACTGCGGTAAATGTGTTGGCTTTGGAGTGTGAGGTGTCAATACAGAAGAACTGGGTGGAACAGAACTAGTTCTCGCTTTTGGGGCGAGTCCTGGCATCTGCTGCTGGATAAAGCCATTCTCCAGTTGCTTGATGTCACCTCCTGGGGTCTGCACAGCTTTGGAAAATGGACCCAACGGTGCTACTACTACACTAGGGATTGCGGATGGAGTATCCGGTCCAGAAGGCGGAGGCATCATCTGCAACGCCTGGTGTCCACCAGATATCGGTGACTGAGGTACTGGTAACAGTTGAACTAAGCCTAGCTGAAAATCACTAGCCTGTTGGTTAGGGTTTGCTTGGGCTGAACACGCACCACTCATTGCCAGTAACCAGAAAATGGAGCTTGAGGTAGTGCAAAGCAGTGGATAAAACCTGTAGCACCTTTGTAGTAAAATAAATTTATAACAATCTAATACTGATTGGCTCATTAGCCTAAGTGGTAAACGAGTAAATATGTACGTTGCTGATTGTCGCCACTTTAACAAAAATATTGAGTATTATCTACTGGAAAGTACTGATTTTGCGATGTTCGTTTAACTTAGTCAAAAAGAATTAATTTTTATTTATTTATGATATTTTTCCGAAAAAATTGGGAAAGATAAGAAAAATAGTCTTTAAAAATCTGTAAAAGACCTTATTGTCTTATGCTTAGTCTCTATAGCCAATTATTTTTGCAGAAATTTAAACCGATATTTACCTGCCTAGTGCTGCTAGCTGTCAGCTATGGCTGTGTTCAAAAAGCACCAGAAGAAGCGCAGCTAGAAATTAAAGGTGTACAGTCTACAGGAAGTAATGGTATATACAACATTTTAGGTATAACCAACCTGCCCGACTCTAGCCAGATTACAGTAGCGGCAGTTCGCTATCTGCGTCCAACAGAAGGACAATCAGGGGAGTTGTTGAATAATGATGCCAACACAAACCGCTCAATTCTGGCTCGCCAAATCGTAGAAGTCAAACAGGGACAATGGCAGGCTGACCTAAATCTCTGGCAGGTAGCACCGAATGGAAGTTTTCAGGAAATCTGGCAAGCAAATCAAGCGCAATTGAAACTGACTCCAGAAAATGGCGTCACCTTTATCGCCACCTTCGATCCAGCAGGTCAAGGGCAAAAGTCAGAGCAAACTTCAAAACAGCCAAAGCCAGAAAATCAAAAACTTGAAGGTAAGTTGCTTCGCTTTACTAACGAAGGTGAAACCTATATGCAAGCAAGTCAAATCTTATCAATACCCTTACCTGTGGGGAAAACAATACCACCTCGTCCTCAACCAGAAGATCTCAATGGTGGCTGGGGAACCCGATATCAAATCCCGCCTCAATCAATAGCTTCTAAAGTTACCCTACTTCCACAAGCTAAATTCAGGCAGACTAATGCTCCCCTGACACCTGCAGAATTTTTACGTTGAACCATTGGGCTTCTAGGTTTTACAGCTTCTTTGAGTCGTGTAGACCACAATATGACCGTAGGGGCGGGGTTTCCCCGCCCTTACAATGTGCTGACATCTCGCACCTTCGAGTTAAAGGTAGGACTTACGCACACTCACAAATTGAGCATCATGTGTGTAACGGCATTCGGTCGTTTCATCTCGTAGAATTGACCACGTGGTAAGGGCGCCCAAACCGCGCCCCTAC
>CAZZYE010000555.1:0-5684 GCA_964658145.1 uncultured Stigonema sp. | reverse complement strand
GCGTCTCTACAAGGGTTGTAAACAACGCACAATTAATTTCTGGAGATGTCTAATGTGCCATCTACATCTAGTTTGCTAAGGGGACATTTCAGTTACTCTTTGCCCTGCTGAAGGTGGCTGACTTAAACAGATCAGTTAATTTCACAACATTCGTTATCTCCTCATATCTAGACAAAGCTACTGACTTTGTCTAGATATGAGGAGATATTTGCTGAAATTGACATCATATTTATTGATTATTTTTGAATATATGATGAAGTTATAGATAATATTATAAATTTTTATTAAAGTCTGTATAATAGGAAACAAAATGATTTGTGTTGATGTAAATATTCAAATTACATTGCAGGTAGCAATGTTCATCATTAAATAAAGTTTTTTATGCAGACATATACCAATAAGCAAGTCAGTGGTGTTTGTTTACCTACAAATACCGCAGCAGTTAAGAGGGACAATCATACTTGGGGTTTCACAAATCAAACAAACCGATGGCTACGGCGGGTGAGTGGGGCGATCGCACTCAGTTTAGGTATGAGCATGCTTGCAGTATCTCAAGCATTGGCAGGCAGCTTTTCCTTCACCAAAATCACTGATACTCAAAGTGGCGACTTCACCAGTATTTCTGATGGTGCAGTCATTAATGATAGTGGTACAGTAGGTTTTGTTGCTGTACCCAATGTCCCAGACAACCCAGCATTTATTAAAGATCAGGGACTATACACAAGTAATGATGGCGCAATCACAGAGATTTTTAACCCGAATCAACTGCCATCTTTATTTAATGTGCCATCTAGTTTGCCGAAGGGATATTTCCGTTACTCTTTGCCAAATTTAGCGATTAACAACAACGGCACTATTGCATTCGTCGCCAAGCGGTATGATCCTCAAAACAATATTTTCTCCCAAATTTCACTAGCTCAAGGCAATTCCTTGACGAATCGTGGAAATGCTTCATTTCCTGGCGGGATTTCAGCTGATCCCTTCATCCCGCTCTCTCTCAATGACAAAGATGAACTAACTTATTTATTAACTGAAGGTGCTTCGAGAACTGGTATCACTGGTTACAAAGCCATTTTAACCAGAGCAAATCAACCAGATGTCACAATTGCTGAAGCTGCACCTCCACTGAACGGCAACACTCCGCTCAATGTACCTTTAGCTACAATTAGCGATGTTGCCATCAATAACAACAGCGAGGTGACTTTTGCCGCGACAAGACAATCTCCCAACCCATCTGCAATTTTTACTAGTCTTGGAGAGGAACCCACTAGCATACTAGAAACGGAAGCCTCTGAGCTTTCTGCCACAGACAATGGTTTAGTTGTGTTCTCCAATCAGAATAGTATCCAGCTATTTAACCGCACTACTGGTATCTTGCGCACAATTGCTGATACAAACGGCTTATTCAGGATAATTAGGCGTCCTGCTATCAATAACAATGGAGAGGTGGCGTTTGAGGGTGTCTATAATCTGGCTGATGTAGGCATTTTCACAGGCGGTGACCCGCTCACGGACAAAGTAATTGCTACTGGGGATTCATTAGCTGGCTCTACAGTAACAAATTTGAATTTCTTGCGTTCTGGCTTGAATAACCTCGGTCAGATTGTCTTCTCTGCTACATTGGCAGATGGCACACAAGGTATATTCCGCGCCGATCCTACAGATGCAGAAACTCCGCCATCACAACCCGTGCCTCAAGTTGAAGATGCTTTCGCTTTGAGCCGGATTGTTGATACCAAAACAACTATTCCAGGGACAACTAACAAGTTCAGCTATTTTAATGGACTTACGCTTGATAGTGAGAGTGTGGTGTTTTATGGCGGGCAAGGTATCTATAAAAATAGTGGTGGCATACTAAGTACGATTGCAGACCGAAATACACCTATTCCCAATGGCAATGGGACTTTCACTGGTTTCGATACTCGTTCCATAATTAACAATGGCAATGTAGCATTCACAGGTTCCGGCAACAACGGGCAGCAAGGCATTTACATTCAACGTGGAGATGCTCCTCTATCCGTAGTAGTAGACAAAAACACGCCTATTCCCAACTCCACGGAAAATTTCACTAGTTTCAGTCCCTTAATGGTAAATGAGAATAATGTGGTGTTTGGTGGATTGGTGGCTGGGGCTAGTCAAGGGGGCTCTTACATCCCTAGTCAAGGGGGCTTTTACATCAGCCGTGACGGCGTCTTGCAGGTGGTGCAAGACCGCAGCAACACACCTATTCCTGGTGGTACGGGCAATTTTATAAGTACCAGTTACCCGGTCATGGATGGAAATAATCTGGCATTTACAGGAACTGGCGCTAATAATCAACAAGGCATTTACATCAGCTTTGACGGCAATTTACAGGTAGTTGCAGACAAAAACACACCGATTCCCGGAGGAACGGGTAATTTCGTAAGTTTTAGTTACTTGGCGCTAGATGGAAATAATGTGGTGTTTAAAGGAACTGGCGCTAATAATCAAGAAGGCATTTACATCAGCTTTGACGGCAATTTACAGGTAGTGGCAGATGGCAACACACCTATTCCTGGAGATAGTCGCAACTTTAGCAGTTTTGATCGACCCTTCTGGAATAATGGCAATGTGGTGTTTACTGCAAGCGGCAATATCTATAAAAGTAGTGATGGGATACTAAGTACGATCGCTGACACAAATACAACTATTCCTGGTAGTACAAGAAAATTCAGTCAAATCCAGAATGTTGTAGTTAATAAAGACATTGTGGCATTTTCAGGATCTGTTAACATTCCTCCCTTCTTTCAATCTGCTAGTGCGGGTATATATGCTTATATGGGAGACTCTCTGGTCAAGGTGGTTGATTTAAGCAGTAGGCTCGACAGTTCTAGGATAAATTACTTTGACTTCTACAGCGGCGCACTCAAAGGTAATTCCCTTGCTTTTATAGTCGGTTTTACTGATGGCACTCAAGCGATCTTCCGTGCTGATTTAAAAACTGATAAATTGCCTAAGTCAGTTCCTGAATAAGCTTTTGCTATCAATACAATTCTGTTTTTTGATACCTAACACAAATTGCGAGTTCGGGTAATTACTTATAGCTTAAACGGCTCGTAGTTGCGCTATCTTCGCGCTTAGCGCAACTACAAACTATTGATAAATCAATACGGTTCAGTTAAGAGAATTTGCCAACCGTCAACCTATGTAGAGACGTTGCATTGCAACGTCTCTACACACTGGAAATTCCCACCGATAAGCCTTAACTGAACCGTATTGATTGATAAATCGCCTAAATCAGTTCCTGAATGAGCTACTCCTTTACCGCCATTAAATTACCTAAAGTTTTCCCTTGTGTGTTAGTGCTCTTATGATTGCACCAAGTTGAATCATGGTGCCGTACTGCTGCGTCCTAACACACCCTACAAGATAGGTAATTTTCTAGTGGTTTGGGAGTAATATCAAGTTCGCACTTAATACTTATAATAAAGAACCTCTCCACGCCAGTCGCCTCTGTCGGGAAACACTCATAATGATGGAACTGGGATTACAGAGTTGATTAACTCTAATGCGCTGCTACCTTTCTTTAAGGCGGGAAGTCAACCTTCCCTATCGGCATATCGATATCTAAATATCAACAATAAAGGTACTGTTGCCTTTGAGATGGCACACAAGGTTGAACAGTATTGCCGATGTAGCGGACAAGAACGTTGGCGTGACCACCCTGCGCGAAGCCATCAATCAGGCAAATGCTGACACGGGTGAAGACTTGATTGTGTTTGACCGCTCACTGTTTACGACTGCGCAGACTATTACCTTGAACTTGGGAGAACTAGACATCACCCATAACTTGGACATCATCGCCCCAAGGGACTCGTTGACGGGTGGGGACTTGGTAACGGTGAGTGGAAACAAGGCATCGCGGGTGTTTGAGATTGAACCACGAGCAAAAGTAACGTTGTCTGGATTGATTGTTGCCGATGGTCAGTTGCCTTTTGACGCCCTAACGCTTAACAATAGTCAGGTGGCGGACAATGGTAGTGGAATTAAAAACAGCGGTACCCTCACCCTAGACAGCAGCATTGTTCGTAATAACTCTATTTCTAACTTATTCTTCAATCCTGACACAGGCGGCGGCATTTACAACACAGGCACTCTTGAAGTAAACAACAGCACCCTCAGTGGTAACTCAGCAGCCAACGGCGGCGGCATCTACAATCAAGGCACTCTAACAGTAAGCAATAGTACTCTGAGTAGTAACTCGGCAAGTCTACGATCCGGCTCTGCTGGTGGTGGTATTTACAATACGGGTACAGCTAAAGTATTGAATAGCACGTTGAACGACAACTCAGCCAGCGCCAACGGTGGTGCTGGAGGCGGTGGCATTGAAAATACGGGTCATCTTACTGTGAGTACTAGCACCTTGAACAACAACTCAGTCAGCGCCCTCTCTAGTGACGGTGGTGGCATTTCAAACACTGGCACGGGTACTCTGGAAATCAGCAACAGCACCCTCAGTGGTAACTCGGCTTTAGAAGGTGGTGGCGGCATCTTTAACGATGGCAATAGTATAATAAAAAACAGCACATTCAGTGGTAACTCAGCCGCTTTCGGCGGCGGGATCTCTAACGGTGGCACTATGACGGTGAGCAACAGCACTCTGAGCGGTAATAGTGCGAACCGCAGTAATCCGTCGTTTGATCGCAGCAAAGTTGGCGGCGGCATCTACAATAATGGCACTCTAACTCTGGTGTTTAGTACCCTCACTCTCAACTCTGCCGCCAATGGCTCAGGTGTGTACAATGATCCTGGCTCGGTTGGCTCTTTTGTGGTATCTTCTGGCACTGTCAACGTGCGGAACACGATTATTGCCGGAAACATCAATAGTACGGACGGTGTCAACCCCGATGTGTCTGGCACCTTTACAAGCAAAGGCTACAACCTGATTGGCGACGGCACGGGCAGTACTGGATTTTCAGATCCAGGAGACATAGTGGGCACTAGCACCAAACCGATCGACCCCCTCTTGGGTTCGTTGGCGTCCAATGGTGGTCCCACACAAACAATCGCCCTGCTCAAAAATAGTCCGGCGATTAATGCAGGTGACCCAACTGTGCTGCCGACTGACCCTAAAACCGACCAGCGTGGAAAGCGTCGTGTAAGGGGTGGTAGAGCTGATATTGGGGCGTTTGAATTCCCCTAAAGTTATGGGGCATTCTACTTGAACGTTGCTCTTGTAGGTGTCCCTTGTATTCTTCCATTATCGGTTTGCCAGCCTTGGAAATGTTTTTGAAGTGCGGCACAATTGTCGGTTTCGTGGAACAGCAGTGCAGATAAATGGCAATGTCCTAAAGTGCGTACATTTTGCAGGCGTGTTTAAGGTGCGGATGCCTTGGTGTCTGTAATGTAGTACTGTTCTAGTTGGCATGACTCCACCTCCCCAACGGTCAATTAACCTACTGTCATGCCAATACGTTGCATCAAAATTTTCGTCTTGCAAAGGTGTAAAGAGATAGTAATCTAATTTACCGAAGCTAATTGGTGCAAAAGAAGGAACCGATGAAAGAACTACATCTCCTGATTGTCTGTGAGTGCGGATATAGTCAAATAGCTCAGTATTTCGTCTGACAATTGCCTCTTGATAACCAGCTAACACTCTGCCTGGTTGTATATTAGACATCTCCGAAAAATGCTAATACCCTTCCATGACTGGCTTTCAACGG
>CAZZYE010000554.1:0-5697 GCA_964658145.1 uncultured Stigonema sp. | reverse complement strand
CTCTCCCCCTCTACCTAAACGGTAATCTTCGGGTGAGAAGGGAGTAATATCTAGTTAGCACCTGGATGATATCGCCGACGTGGAGCTTGGTTGCCTTTGACGTCTAGCACCTGGACGCGACCTTGGAAGAAATCGGTCACATACAGCTTGCCATCACTGAGGGCTGTACCACCAGTCCAGTTAAATCTGCCTGGTGTGAGGTCGAGGGGGTTGCCGAAAGGAGGATCAGTTAATCCAGGAGGCGCTACAGGGTTCCCCGATGCATCAAGGGCTGGTTGACCGTATGAAGTCAGGAAGTTACCGTTTTTATCGAATACCTGAACGCGGTCGTTGATAGAATCAGCTACATAGACATTATCGTACTGATCCAGTTCGAGGCCGATTGGCTGTTCAAACTGTCCATTCCCGCTGCCTGCTGTGCCAAATGTAAAGAGACCTTTACCATTTGGATCAAGTACCTCAACGCGGTTGTTGAACTGGTCAGCTACATAAATATCTCCACTATTTTGGGAAATTCTTATCCCTGCTGGTCCTTGCAACTGCCCAAGACCAGTGCCTGAAGTGCCAATGCTACGAATTAGCTGACCGTCAGGAGTGTATTCATTGATTTTGTCACCGCTATAATCACCCACATACAAATTGCCAGCTTTGTCGAATGTCTCACCAGATGGTCCAGAGAAAGCCCTACCCGGTATGAGACCGGTAAATGATCCAAAGGATTGAATAAAGTTACCCTGGGGACTGAATTCATCAATGTGGTTGTTGTGAACATCACCTACATACAGATTCCCATTTTGCGGAGAGAATTGTGGAACTGTTGGCTCGTCAAACTGTCCCGGTCCTGTGCCGCCGGAGCCAATTCCTCCAATATAAGTACCCTGAGGACTGTATATATTGAGTTGGTCACCAATGCTATAGTTAGGAGTACCGTCTGGGTTAACACCGCGACCGTTAGAGACGAGGACATTGCCATTTGTGGGGTCTACCGCTATGCCTTGGGGAACAAACAGCTGTCCTGGTGCGAAGCCTGGGCTACCGATCTGGCTGTCGTAGGTTAAGCTGATGTCCGCTTTGGCTTGGGCAGATGCTGCCAAAACCATGAAGCCAGTACCGACTAAGGCAATTGATAAATTTTTGACTATTCCCATGTTGCAGATACCTATAAGGTGAGTTATGGTTGTGACAAGTTGATTGTAGCCAGGCTTAGCCAGAGAATTTTAGACGGTGAACTACTGCCTTATACGCAGCAGTTCACTTTGTCAGTATGCAATTGCTAATTGCTATTAGCCATTAGCTATTAGCAATTAGCCAACCTTATTAGTGAATCTCTACTTTAGACAGCAAGTCTTCGCCCAACTTTTCTTGTTTCATGCGCTTGCGCACGGCAGCACTAGCACCTAAAGCACCAATCGCTAACAAGCCAAGACCAGCACCTGGTTCAGGAACTTTCGTATTAGGATCAACCTTGATGATGTTGCCTTCTCCTCCTGCGAATCTGGAGTCGTTTGAGATATATATATAACCATCAGGACCAACAGTTATATCAGCAGCTGCCTCTAGTCCTTCACCCGTCAACATCAGTGTGCGAGTACCATCAGGAGCGATTTTCCACAGAGAACCACTTGGATCACCGATGATAGTACCGCCCTGTTCAATAGCTTTCCATTCTGACTGATTTACGCTTTGCAATACATACAAATTGCCATACTGATCGTATGCATCGCCAGTCACCTGTGTAAAGCCAGTATCTATCTGTTTGCCAGTCTCCTGAGCACCAGTGTCACTTATCCCTGTTGTTGTCAAGTTATCGTCAACACTCCAGATACGTGCTTTTCCTTCTGGATATGGGTAGTAAGTGTACTCACCTACTGTCAAACTACCATCGGGAGCAACTGCAATAGCTGTAGGTACTGATTGCTGTGATGCCGGAAGACCATTGGGAGCAATTACATAACCTGGAGGTGGTGCAGCAGGGGCTCCTGCTGGGGGAGCAGCGCCAGGTGGAAGTTGTGGGTATACGAGTTGGTCTACTGGTATTTTCAGCTGAGGGAAAGCTTTTACGTCCTGAATACCGCTGCCATCAAGTGCAACTTTATAGATATCGTTTCCACCACCATCAACGACGTAGGCAGTATTACCCTTAATTGCGAAACTAAAGGGGTTGGAAATTAGATCAGTGCCGTCTGGATTATTCTTAGCTTCATACTGTCCAAAATCGGCAAGAGTTGTCAGCTGCCCAGTTTTTAAGTCTACTTTGTATAATTTTCCCAGGTCAGGCGCTTTTAATGTGGTATCGCGTAGATTCGGATCGCCAGCCAAGCCAGTTAAAAGATAAGCGTTGCCTTGGGAATCAAATTTGAAGTCCGCAGGACCGGCAGCTTGTTCCCCAGTAGGCGATAAAGCTATGGATGTCAGACCCGATAGTACATCTGTTTTTGTACCGTCTGGAGCAATCTTGGTAACGGAACCATTTTCAGCAGCACATAAAGGGATATATTGTGAGCTTGGTGATGCTATACATCTTCCGTCCGATCCATCACCCCCGGAACCACTTTGTGCCACATAAAGATTGCCTTGCGCGTCAAAGGCGAGACCGCGTGGGTTATTAAGACCAGTGGCGACTGTTGTATAGTCTGCTGCTTGTGCTTTGGATACAGAAATAGTAGCAATGCCAACAGTGAAAATCGTCAGAGCAAATGACTTGAGTTTCATAGATTGAGTGTGAGTAATCTGCGGAAAGTTTTATTTTAATGAGAGCGATTCCCAGGAACTGGGAGATGAAAATCAAGCTTTTCCTACATAAAGCGTGCAGAACACGGCTGACTGCAGGGTAGACATTGCCTCTTTTAAGAGAGAGGCGTTGACATTGGCTTGAAACTTTTTACTTGAACGTTAGGAGTTTTGGCGGTAACCTGTCCACGCCAGTCGCCTCTATCGGGAAACCCCTCCGGAGAACTCTGGCTCCCCAACCCCTCCCTTACGAGGCGAGGGTATTCTCACCGCACCTTCCCTTGTAGGGGAGGGGCTGGGCGGTTAGGTTTTTGACAATCATGGACTTAGCTAATTGTCTCGACTCAATCCTCAAGCAGTGTTGCCTTAGTCTTCGCCTTCAGCACCAAACATTAAAATACGTTTAGAGCCGAAGCAGTTTCAGACTCAGACTTTGTATTCTCAATTCTGAGAACTTGTCCTTGTCTGGGAAGACCACCTCGGTTAATCAGGTAGATAGCACCATCAGGACCAATAGTAAGAGCAGCAGGTGACTGAAGTCCATTACCACTCAGGAGAGTTGTGCGAGTGCCGTCAGGAGCGATCTTGATTAGAGAACCATCTAGATTACCTTTCCAGCCTGACTGATTAGCGTGTTGCAAAGCATACAAATTGCCTTCATCATCAAAAGCTAAGTCAATCAGTTGCGTAAAACCCTCCGCATGGATTGTTAATTGATTATCAGAACCAAGGCGGTAGATTTTTGCTCCACCTTCCGGAAAAGGAAAACCAGTAAATTCGCTTACGTAATAAGTATTATCTGGACCTTTTACGACTCCTGTAGGCACTGACTGAATTGACAATTGAGATGGGGTCGCATTACGATAAGCACTAGGAGGTGGCACATGTCCCCGATCAAAATTTTCGGAGCCAGAATGAGGGAAGATGGGATTATTCAATATTTGTTGAGGGATGGCAGCAATTATTTTCAAATCGCTGCCATCAATATTTACACTTAGAATATTGTTTGCACCTGCATCAACTAATACAAATATATTCCCATCTATGTATAAACACAAGGGATTACTGACGACTTCACAGTCTCTTAATTGAGAGTTATTAGTAAGTTCATAATAAGCTATATCGGCGATACTTATCCACGTATTTTTACTAAAGTCGGGAGCGATAATTTTTCCTAGGTCAGTTTGACCTAATGTGCTATCCCGTAAGGCTGGCTCAGCCGCTAACCCCATCAAAACATAAGGTTTGCCGGTAGCATCAAATTTAATATCATGAGGACCTGCGGCTCCAGTCCCATCTGGGAATGCTACAGAAGGAAGTCCTGTAAGTATACGTTTGGTCGTCCCATTCTCAATTTTGGCGATCGCACCACTTGTGCCATAACTTAAAGCACCTTGACCACTTGGTGATGGAATCGAAGCCCCATCTCCTCCCGTTCCCGCCTCTGCAACATAGAGGTTACCGTCAGGACCAAAGCTCAAACCTTTGGGATTATCAAGACCGTCGGCAAGTACTGTAGATGATGTAATAGTAAGTTGCTCTAATTTCATTTGTTAATTGTTAGTTGTTAATTGTTAGTTGTTAGTTGCCTGACTGGAGGTTCCGCCTCTGGTAAACTATGGGAGGCGGAGCCTCCAGAATTCATTCCCACGCAGAGCGTGGGAACGAGAAACTCCTTACTCTAGTACTCCATCAAGGCAACTTTAACGGGTTTGAAAAATTTTTAGAATGGTCAAAATTATTTTCCCACTCCCTACTACGCCAGTCGCCTCGGTCGGGAAACACTCATAATGCGCGCTGGCTCCCCTATTCCCCACTCCCTGCCTTCACCCATCAAAGTTGGTTTGACAGACTACTAGTAATTAGCTACTGCTGGTTGCTGAGGCTGTGGTATGTAGCTCATGCCACGGTTAAATGAATCCAGATTGCCTGCCTTGGCTTCGGAAAAACGTTTAATATTCATGCCCTCAGCTCCAAAGTCTTCAATTTGGAGTTTGCCGTGAGGCAAAGACTCATCTGGTTTCCAGAATGTAATCTGGTGCAGGATAAAACCAGGAGCAGACGGGTCAGCGAAAGCATAGGAGGCTGGGATGAGCAGTGCTACAGAGCGCTGATAATATTTGTGTTCAGGATAGAAGTATTCCTGCTCAAGCAAGTAATATTTGCTCAGAGTATGCAGCCGCAGTGAAATTTTTACCTTTTGGTCATATTCATCGAGAAATTCACCCGACTCGCGAGTAATCTCGCCTGCTGGTCGCACTAAGTGTGCCCACTCATCCATATTCCGGAGGTCGGATAAATACTCGACGCCAATTTCTACTGGGGCATCTACATAAATAGTGTCAGTATCAATAAAGTAGCGTCCTTTGGCTGCTGTAGTGTGACCATTTTTGCGTTCCAAAATAGCTTTGAGAGAACGACACTCAGAAGTATGTACCGTGTGAATTCCCTGCATAATCATTTGAGTCTGCCGCTTTGGATCGACAAAGCTTAGCCAGTGGAAGTACACACCTTGTTCATCTGTCCCTGGCTCAATGTAGTCTGCCGGAAAAAGCAGGACAGGGTAAACCTGATGATATTTCTGATACTCAAACCCACAGTGCCACTCAATGCCGGAGAAAAGTGGGTTTTCCAGTTTTTTAACGTGATAGTAGAGATCTTTGTGATAACCAGAGGCTGTACCGCGCCAGGTATCTTCGTCGAGTTGCTCTTTCATACGGCTAAAGAGCGTCCACTCATCCAAGTTTTTTAGACTGCAAAGGTAGTCGAAGGCGGTTTGTTCGGAAGTTGCAATGTAAGCAGATGTAGCAAATGTATTTTTTTCCACTCTTTTACTCCTTGAATAATTAACATACCACTTTACTCGCTCCCTGAGTCAATTAGGAAACGAGTAAAGGGTTGACTACCAATGAGGTTTGGTTAACCATGTTCATCCTTGAAAGATCCCCCCTAACCCCCCTTAAAAAG
>CAZZYE010000553.1:0-5721 GCA_964658145.1 uncultured Stigonema sp. | reverse complement strand
CCCTCAAGGTAAACGAAGAGCCTGCACCAACTTAGTAGTGCAATTGAGTGTAGCGCTGTTGCGCCTCTGTAGAACGCAACGCTAAGGAAATCGCTTTTTTGGAACCAATAACAATTGCTAACTTCTTGGCACTCCTTCCATCCTGTATAAAGCAAATTGCTCCTCAGCATCATGTAGTGTTGAGTATATAGAAGTATTTTCATTCTTCGTTCATTTCAAAAACTCTTGACACTGCGTTAAAGGAAACCTTATGGGAGAAATACTTACAGGAAAAATTGCTGTTGTAACAGGAGGCTCTGCGGGAATTGGTTACGCAATAGCAAGACGTTTTGCATCTAGTGGGGCAAAAGTCATTCTGGCAAGCAGAGAGTCGCAACGCTTGGCTGCAGCAGCCAAGAGCATCGGAGACTCTGCTGTTGCAATGAGTACTGATGTCTCTGATTCCGAACAGGTGCAGCGGCTTTTTGAGGGACTGGAGCGGGTGGATATTCTTGTGACTTGTGCTGGTGGAGCACACTTTGGTGCAATTGATACCGTACCAGTGGCACAAGCTAAATCCCTTTTTGAAGGACGGTTCTTTGGTCAACTAGCGGCAGCGCACTACGCAGTACCCAAAATGCCACCGGGAAGTGTTATTATATTTTGCTCTGGAATTGCCGCTTCCGTCGGACTGCCCTACTATAGCGCAGGTTCTGCCCTTTGTGGTGCTGTTAACTCAATGACACGTGCCCTTGCGGTTGAGCTAGCTCCTAGAGGTATCCGCGTGAATGCTATCTCACCGGGATTAATCGAAGGCACAGACATCCAATCTAATTTGTCAAAGGAACAGGTGGAAAATCTTTCTGAGTCAGCAACAGCCAGAATTCCGCTCCAGCGTGCAGGTAACAGTAATGAGGTGGCAGATGCAGCATTTTTCCTAGCCACGAGCGGCTATGTGACAGGGCAAATTATTGAGGTTGATGGCGGGTGGACAGCGTCTTAGACAAGAGCAGTCTTCACAATAATATTTTATTGGACTTTGCAAAAAAATGTAAAGAGAGGGCGAACACTCTATGTTGAGGGGACTGCCGTGCAAAACTTGCCTCCTTCAACACAATTCCTCAGACTTAGGACGATCGCCCTCTGACTCAACCACGTCAAATTTCACCTTGTTGTATAGATCTAGCAGTGAAATTTGAAAGGGAACTGAAGTGAGGGAAATTGCCTCATCTTCCTCGTCATACTCATATAGTGACCAACGCTTCTTACCCATTTTAGAAAATTGCTCGACATGAATCCGGGTTTGGTCAATTAGCACATACTCTTGAAAAGTGTTGATTGTTCGGTAAGCCTCAAATTTATCCTCACGGTCGTAGCCCTTGGTAGATTTCGACAAAACCTCTACAATTACCTGTGGGTTAAGAATTGTGTCTGTGCGGTTATTGAAATACTCCGGTTCACCTGCAACAATCATCACATCTGGATAAGTGTAGAAGCGCTTTTGAAGTATGAATAAACGTACATCACCCATAAAAGCTTCATAATCCTGCTGTCTAAAGGCAAAATTTAAAGCAGCGCTTAGATTTAGTGAAATTCGATTGTGATTTGTCGATCCACCTGCCATTGGAATGATCTGTCCGTCTATGTATTCACTTTTGTATTCAGCGGTTTCCTCTAATTTTAGATATTCCTCTGGAGTGTAGTATCGCTGTTCTGTTACTTGCATAGTTCAGTAGAGAAGTGAGTGCGGGTTTTGGGATTACAGGAGTAGTGAACTACCCCGGTTTAAGAAAACCGGGGCTTCTGGCTTCAATGACCGCTGCCCCTTCCCCTTACGGGTATTCGGTCTTACACAGTCTCGACCAGCAGTGACGGGGTTCCCTCCGCCAACTTCCTGACTAGCAGGTGAGTTCATTATTCGGATGCCTTCCGTTCTGATATTCTTCGCTGCATTGTCATCTCTGTCATGAGTAGCAAAACACTCTGGACAGTCCCATTCACCTATATCGAGTGGTAACTTATCAAGAACGTGATTGCAGAAAGAACACATTTTGGAACTGGGGAAGAATCTACCAATCTCTATCAATTTCCCTTGACGGTTTTGTAGCTTATAGTCTAGGAAATTGACAAACATTCCCCATCTCACATCCGAAATACTTTTAGATAATTTATGGTTGCGCTTCATTCCCCCAACGTTGAGATTCTCAACAATGATGACTTGGCTTTCGTCTACCAGCTTCTTACTTAGTTTGTGTAAAAAGTCTTGGCGGCTGTTCGCAACTCGTTCATGTACTTTGGCTACTAGTTTTCTTGATTTCTCTCTTGACTTACTTCCTTTTTGTTTCCGAGCATGTTTCTTCTGCTTACGTGCTAGATTCTTTTCGTGGCGTTGAAGGTGCTTGGGATTGGAATATTTTTCAGTCTTTTCGCCGTCATGGACAGTTGCAAAATCTTTCAGTCCTAAATCAATACCGATTATTTTTGCACCCGTTGATGGTATAGGAGCATCCCCCTCTACCTCAGACATAATGGAAGCAAAGTATTTGCCTGAAGGGCATTTACTTACTGTAACCGTTTTGATTTTTCCTTCAATAAGTCGGTGAATACTAGCTTTTACTTCCCCAAGATCGCCCGGAAATTTCACAATATCATCCAATACCTCGACATTTTGAGGATATTGTGCAGATTGTTTACCTTTCTTTGATTTGAATCGTGGAAATCTTGCCCGTCCTTCAAAGAAATTTTTATAGGCAGTAGTAATATTAAGCGTTGTAGCCTGTAAAACCTGACTATAACAATCTCCTAACCATTTTGTTTCTTCCGCTTTTTTTAAGGCTGGTAACAGTGCGTTAAGTGCTGTTCGTCCCAGTCCTTTACCTGTTTCTTTATAAGTCTCAATTGACTTATTTAAAGCATAATTCCACCACCAACGCGAACATCCAAACACTTGAGCCAACTGTTTTTCTTGTGACTCTGTTGGATATAACCGAACTTTGACAACTTTCCGCAGCACTTAACATCACCTCCTGCTTCGCTTTTTACATCTATACTAACATTGGAGTAGTGACAATGAGGTGACACAATGAAAAATAAATATTTACAAATTCGGATTAGTGAGCGCAGGTTGAATAAGTTTCGTTTATATGCGGCAAATAGGGACAAAACAATGACTCAAATAATCGAAGATTATATCGACTCGTTAACAGATGATAATGGAAAAAACTCGGATACCCCTTCAACAAACTAGCTACGCTAGTTATTTTTCAGGGGTATACCTCCCTTTTTCCCGCCTTATATCCCCTCATATCTTCGTTGAAGGAGGGGAATTACGGCGCTTCTGTTAAAAAAAGCTCTATCTAGTTTTATTACCCATACAATATCGCTTAAGCTGGTTTTTGGGTAGGAAGCTAGTCACTCCCCTTAGTGAAGAATGCCGACAGTTCGCGGGCTACTGCTGCCGGCTGCTCCTCCGGCACAAAGTGGCCGCAGTGAGTTATCGTGCCGCCATGTACATCATCAGCAAAGGCCCTGAGCGGAGAAGCCATGTCAGGGATCGATCCCTGATCAGCACTCAGAGCCAATACCGGCATTCTCAGCTTACCTTTGGCGACAAGGGCTTGGTTCTGTTTCGCAGACAATGCTGCCGCTCGATAGTAGGCGAGACCGGCGCGCAAACCCCCCGGAGCCATTAAAACACGTAGATACTCGTCCAGGTCCGCATCCGAAAAGGTCGATGGATCGGCGGCTTTTCGGCGCAGGAACCAATTCAGGTATTCGCGCTCCCGTCCGGCAATCAGAACCTCCGGCAGATCCGGGATCAGATGAAATCCGAAATGCCAAGTACGCCACGCTCGATCTGGCGCAATCGGCAAAGCATCAGGCAACGTCACGCCGGGAATACCGGCATCGAGGAGAGCTAACCGACGAACCTCCTTGCCGTAAAGGGCTGCATAGGGGTAGGCAACCCATGCGCCGACGTCGTGGGCAGCAAGGAAGTAACGCTCGATTCCAAGCTGCTGAAGCAAACCATGTACCTTGGCAGCGAGTGCCTCGGTATCGTACCCGTTCTCCGGCCTGTCAGAGTCGCCTTGCCCAGGGAGGTCGAGGGCGACGACCGCGTATTCTACGGCAAGGAGCGGAATGACCTTCCGCCAAGCGTACCAGCTCTCCGGGAAGCCCGCCACAAGAACCACTATGTCGCCGCCAGGCTTTCCACCGATGACGTAATGCAATCTGACACCTTCAACCGTTGCAAAACGATGTTCGAAGCCCAGTAGTGTCGGCTCTGACCGAGAAGTGGGCCGAGCCTCGATCACCTTTGCCGGAGCCTGTGGTGCTGATTCTTTATTCCAATCCGTCATAGTGCAGCTCCTTCTGATGTTGTTTGACGTTGTGAGTGTCTACGCTCTCTATCAAGTCAGTTGCCGAATCGGTGAACCAGCTAGAAAAGCTTGGATGTCTTCCACGGCTGGGCAAAACCGCGCAAATAGGAAAGCGAAAAATGAGGTTGTGCCGCAAAAATATCTCCTGCATGAATCCTTGAACCCCAAATTGAGCAGCTTTAGAGCCTGCCGCCATGAATAATCATCCTTACTCAAACAAACTTAACGATAGGTTATATCGGCGTATAACGACGTTCTAACCCTCGGTTATTCAAAAAAATTCCTTATTGTTAAACAGTTTCATCAACCTTAGTTTAGTAAACTGTTTGTTATTTATATCTCCACAAAGGTATATACATTTAGTGCTTATAATGAGATCGCTTCACCATTGCTACCTGGTTTTATTTATCCTGTAAAACAGTTGTTTAGCTAAGCAACTCCACCATTAACACGAATATTTTGTCCAGTTATCCACCGTGCTTCATCACTAGCAATAAACGCTACTACTGAAGCAATATCTTCGACTTCTCCTAATCTTCCTAACGCTGCTGCTTGGGCAAAACGGTTAATTTGTTCTTCTGTTTTTCCCTGTTTAAAAAGTTCTGTATCCGTAGGCCCAGGAGAAATAGTATTTACAGTAATGCCTTTACTACCTAATTCTTTAGCAACTACCCGTGTAATTTGTTCTACAGCACCTTTTGTTGCTACATAGGCACTATAAGCTGGTAACATCATTACTGTAGTTGTGGAAGAGAAATTAATAATTCTTCCGCCATCCGCCATCCGCTTTGCAGCTTGTTGACAAGCAAAATATGTGCCTTTGACGTTGGTGGCGAAAATCTTGTCAAAATCTGCTTCTGTTACCTCAGTAATTGGTTTCAAAAACAGAGTACCAGCATTATTAACCAAGATATTTACTTGACCAAAATGTTGAATTGTTTTCTCAAAAACTTGTTCAATATCTGCAATTTTACTTATATCTCCTTGGATCGCTAATGCTTGTCCTCCCTGTTTTTCAATTTCTGCAACAACTTCCTGTGCTTTCTCTGTGTTACCTGCATAATTAACAGCGATTGAAGCACCATTTTCAGCTAATTTGAGGGCAATAGCTCGACCAATTCCTCGTGATCCGCCTGTTACGATCGCTACTTTATCTTTTAGTGATGTCATGTAGTTAATTTTCCGCAAAGATTAGTCTTGATTGTGGGGTAAAATATCTTGCTTACCCCAACAACAAATTACCCTAAATCGAAAAGCAGAATTTCTGTACCTACCTTAGTACTGATTCTCACATCTTGCACCTGACGACTGTAAGTCGCGGCTACACAGACAAAACCCCTTCGGGTGACGCTCGTTCCTC
>CAZZYE010000552.1:1423-5723 GCA_964658145.1 uncultured Stigonema sp. | reverse complement strand
GGGAAAAAGCCCCCCTTTTTAAGGGGGGTTGGGGGGATCTTCAGGGAGTAAACGCGCTACTAACTGAACCGTATTGGTACAAAATTGCATAAATTCATAGGGTTATGTTTGTAGTTGCGCATTAGTGCTAAAGCGCAACTACAAGCCTTTTTTACGATAGGAATTTATGAAATGCAGTACTAAGTCTGCTACTAAACTCTTGCAGGAGGCAAAGATAACCTTGGTGGCTGATCTAACTCCACAGGTTTTCTTTCCTCGGATGCCAACAATTCTCGAATCAACCTAATCGCAGCTTTTTGTAACAACTGACTGGCAATTTGTTGACCCAAACGTTGTACTCCTGGATTAACCAATAACTGGGCAAATTGGGAAACAAGTTTTTCTGGTTCAAAACCACGGGTTTCTTGGAGAATCTTCAATATATTTTTGATATGTTCCAAGGTTTGTTGTTGATCGACTGGGGCGGCTGGAGTTTCATTGACTGCTGTCAAACCGACTCTTTGTCGCAGTAGGTATGTAAAGTTGTGCAAAACATTTTTACCTAGAGCATCGAGTCCTTTAAGGGTTTCATCTACTAGTTTGTCACGAATAAAAGCACCGCGATCAGAAGCCAAAAAGTCTATACCCTGATTCAGCACTTGGTTGAAGTCGTAGTCTTGACTATTGCGAGCATTGCGTAATAAATTTTCCAAGCGATTCCAGCGGAATCTTCCATCTTTAAATAGCAAATCTTGCAGAGATGCTCTTAATTCCGGAGATGGATCAGTTAACAAGCGTTTAGAAACGTAGGGATAAGCTTCACTTAAGACTTTGAAGTTAGGGTCGATATGGATAGCAATGCCTTCTAGTGTTACCAAAGAGCGAATAATCAAAGCGTAGTAGGGTGGTACGCGGAAGGGATACTCATACATTAAATCCGATAGTTCATCGGTGATGCTTTTAATGTTCATTTCCGCAACGCTAGCACCTTGAGCATTGGCAAACACTCTTGCAAAAGCCGGAATAATCGGTGTTAAATCAGTATCCGGTGACAAAAAATCTAACTTGACATAATCTTTTGCTAAGGCATCAAAATCACGATTGACAACGTGGACGATCGCCTCAATTAAACCATACCGCTGCGGTGGCTTAATCTCACTCATCATCCCAAAGTCGAGATAAGCCAATTGACCATCCAGCGTCGCTAATAAATTACCTGGATGGGGGTCAGCATGGAAAAATCCATCTTCTAGTAACTGGCGCAGCGAACACTGCACACCCACTTCTATTAGATAGCGGGCATCTATACCGAGAGCGCGAATTTCTTCTGCTTGGGTTAATTTGAGTCCGTTAATCCACTCCATCGTCAGGACGCGACGATTAGTGTACTCCCAGTAAATTTTCGGTACATAAACGTCTTTAAGATGACCGTAAAGCTGAAAAAATCGCTCAGCATTTTCTCCCTCGTTGATATAGTCCATCTCCTCAAAGATGCGAGTTCCTAATTCATCGAGGATACCTACTAAGTCACTGCGCACACGTTTGACTTTTTTCTGAGTCCATCCTGCTAGGCGGCGCAATATATACAAGTCTATAGTAATGCGCTCTCGTAAGTCGGGACGTTGGACTTTAACGGCTACTTCCTCCCCAGTTTTCAGCTTGCCTCTGTATACTTGTCCTAAGGAAGCCGCAGCAATTGGATCGGGCGAAAGTTCGGCGTAAATCTCCTCTGGACTAGCCCCTAGTTCTTCCTGGATAAATCGGTAAGCAATTTCGTTGGGAAAAGCTGGCAACTGGTCTTGTAGTTGAGTGAGTTCCTCTAAATATACAGGAGGAACCAGATCCGGTCGAGTGGATAAAGCTTGTCCAATTTTGATGTAGGCTGGTCCCAGTTTCGTTAGTAGTTCTCGCAGGTTAATTGCTCGCCGCCGATCATTTTTGACAACTACTCCCCGTTTGGTATCCCACCACAACCCGAAAACAAAGGCAACAGTTGGTGCCAAAACTGCAAAAATCCGTCGCAGAACTTGTAGGGGTCTTTTTTGGTAATGTACCGCAATCTCCTGCGGCTCATAACGTATTGTCTCTATTACTGCTTTTTTGATCAGCGTTTTGGACTTTTGGGCTGATGGGATTGGCAAACTAACTTTGCTTAGCGTTTCAGCTTCAGGCATTACAGTAACAGACAGTGCGTAGGAGCGCAAACCACCTGCGCGACTGTCCTCAACAGATTTTTCTTGGTATAACCCTATATTACTGTCTTTGTCAATCTGTCGGGAGGTAGAGGGAACTGTCTTAGGAGTCATGAAGTTACCACTGCAGCAGAGTGAATACTTTAAAGATTTTAACAAATCGTAACATTTCCCTAAAGGGATTGTTGATGGTTAAGGAGTGCCAACCAGCGACAAAATCAACAATCTCGATCTTCAGGTACACCTTTTTCATTAAACTAGGTTTGGTAAACTATAATCGGGTGTATTTATCTAATGGTATTGGGTATGGCTAATTACTCAGATATTATGTCTAGTATCCCTTAAATAAGGATTATTCTGCCTCTGTCTTGACGGAGAATTTGGCTTAATGTTACTCTCTCTGCGAATAGAAAACTTTGCCCTAATTGACCAATTGGAATTGGAATTTGCCGCTGGACTAAATGTACTGACAGGCGAAACCGGCGCAGGAAAGTCGATTATTCTGGATGCCATTGATGCGGCATTGGGCGGTAAAGTCTCTAGTCGAGTGATTCGGACTGGAACGAGTCGGGCGTTGGTAGAAGCTACCTTCACCGCTAATTCGGGCTTTGCTGCTTGGTTAAGCGAACAGGAAATCGATTTGATCGATGATAACTCCGTAGTTATCAGTCGAGAAATTACAGCTACTTCTAGTAATATCCGCAGTCGATCGCGGGTGAATGGAGTATTGGTAAATCGGCAGGTGATGTCCGGGCTACGCGATCGCACCTTAGAAATCACCGCCCAAGGTCAAACTGTACAAGTGGGACAATCTGCCCAAGTTCGTGACTGGCTAGATGTTTACGGTGGCGACTCTCTGATGCAGCAGCGTCACACGATCGCTCTGGTCTTTACAGCTTACCAAAAAGCTCACCTAAGTTTAGAAAAACGCCGAACATCAGAACGCGAACGTTTGCAACAACTGGATTTGCTAACGTATCAAGTCCAGGAACTCAAAGCCGCAAACCTCAGCGATAGTAATGAATTAGAACAGCTGCTGCAAGATCGGGAACGCCTGAATCATGTGGTGGAACTGCAACAAATGAGTTACAAAGTATACCAATATTTGTACCAAAACGACGGCGAAACGCCAGCCGCAGCCGACTTGCTGGGAAACAGCGAAGCAACATTAAATGACATGGTGGAATACGATGTCGAGTTGCAAACGCTATTAGACTTAGTCAGAGATGCCCAAGCAACTGTGATGGAAGTAGCACGGCAAATTAATGCTTATGGAGAAGATTTGGAAGCAGATCCCCACAGATTGGAAGAAGTGGAAGAACGGATACAAGAATTAAAGCAAATTTGCCGTAAGTATGGTCCGTCACTTAATGAAGCGATCGCCTACTACCAGCGCATCCAGGTAGAATTATCCCAGCTTAATGATAGCGAACAATCTATCGAAAGTCTAGAGCAGCAAGAACAGGAGTGTTTGGACAAGCTGACTAAAGTAAGTTCAAAGTTAACTCAGTTGCGACGAACCACTGCTGCTTATTTAGAAGCAGAACTACTCAAGCAACTTAAACCTTTGGCGATGGAAAAGGTGCAGTTTCAAGTTCAGATTGTACCTACTTCCCCAACTGCAGTGGGAGCAGACAAAATTACATTTATGTTTAGTCCCAACCCTGGAGAACCGCTGCAACCTTTGACGGCGATTGCTTCGGGTGGTGAAATGAGTCGGTTTTTGCTGGCTTTGAAAGCTTGTTTTTCTCAAGCTGATGCTGTGGAGACACTGGTGTTTGATGAAATTGATGTCGGGGTTTCTGGACGAGTCGCGCAAGCGATCGCAGAAAAATTACACCAGCTTAGTCAAGGTCATCAGGTATTATGTGTTACTCACCAACCCTTAGTTGCCGCTATGGCAGATCGTCATTTTCGGGTAGATAAGCAAACTATCAATCAAGTTAAAGGTAAAAAAGAAAACAATGGGCATAACGAAGAACGTACTGTTGTGCGAGTCACTACCTTGGATAATTTAACCAAGCGCCGGGAAGAATTAGCACAGTTAGCTGGTGGGAAATCAGCGCAAGATGCGATCGCTTTTGCCGAATCTTTGTTAACGCAAGCAGCTAACCACCGTCGTTCTAATT
>CAZZYE010000552.1:0-1413 GCA_964658145.1 uncultured Stigonema sp. | reverse complement strand
GTAATTCGTAATTAATGGTACACGGACAACAATTTATTGATGGATAAAAACAAATTTTTTCCTTGTTTCATGCGAACGGATTTATCCGTGGGGTAACCCTTCAGGTTCGCAGTCGCCTACGGCGGGTTTCCCGCCTGCAGCGCTGGCTCCCTTGCAACTTCTCTCCGTCTTCAGATTTGCCTCACAATTACGAATTATGTTGACGGTGGGAATTGTTAAAATGAGCTAGACGCTTCCATATAAAACTTATGCCATCTCCTTTCCCTGGTATGGATCCATATCTTGAAGGCTACCTGTGGCCAGATGTGCATAGTGCGCTTGCCAACAAAATTAGGCAGATGTTGACTCCCAAGTTGCGACCCCACTACACAGCACGCTTGGAAATTTATCTAGTAGAAGACACAGCACCAGAAGGAGAAATAGGCATTCTTTATCCTGATGTTGAAGTTCTTTTGGTCAAACAAAGAAGCAAACCCTCAAGGTTTTCCTCTGAGGTCGATAGTAGTGTCATGACTACTCCTGCACCACTAACTTTACCCCTTATGCAACCTGTGGAAGTGCGAGTCCCTAGTGTGCAAATTCGAGATACTGCTAACAATGTGCTAGTGACTAGTATTGAAATCCTTTCCCCAGTCAACAAACGAGAACCGGGTTTGACAAAATATCGGCAAAAACGCTCCTCGCTTTATAATGCTAACGTCCATTTGATAGAGCTTGATTTACTGCGAAGAGGTACTCGACCTTTCAATCACCCTCGCATTCCAGATGTTCCCTACCTCATTACCTTAACTCGCGCACAGTCTGGAGTCGTAAATGTTTGGACTGTGGGGTTACAGGATAAGTTGCCCACAATTCCCCTACCCCTACGTGCCCCTGATTCTGATATTCCTTTGGAACTTGGCAATGTCGTAAGTGCTATTTATGATGAGGCAGCCTACGATTTATCAATTGATTACAAGCAATCACCTCCACCTCCAACACTTTCTGAGGAAGACTCGAAGTGGATGCAAGTTTTGTTAGGCAACTTTCACAAGTAATTTAATTTGTCAATATCATCGCGCCCAAACTTGAGATCGTTCGCTGCTAAAGCTAAGTGATGCCGCCATCTCTAGCAGTTTCATGTTAAAGAATGCGATCGCCTATCATACACCTTACCTGTGTCATTTCCGATGATACTTATACCTCGCGATCGCACTACAATTTAAGAAAGTCAATGATGGCTACTGACATGCTATCGATTCCTATCACCTTGGAACAACTCATTACGGCTGTGCAACAGTTGCAACCAGATCAATAATAATAGTGGCTAGAATGTTGTAAGTAGTACTCAGTAGAATCGGAATCAGAATCATGGTGATGGTGTCTTGGGTAGCTACTATAGTAATCATGGTGATGCTGTTTTGGGTAGCTACT
>CAZZYE010000551.1:0-5724 GCA_964658145.1 uncultured Stigonema sp. | reverse complement strand
TTTTTGTTTTTCTCTGCTACCCCAATTTATTGAGCCGATACACAATTAGTGCTATAAACTTTAACGTCTTCTAGCAGCGATTCGTCCAAAAATTAAAAAAGGATCGCAGTCGTGGTGAGCCAAGGGACATCTTACCGGGAATAACCCGCTCACTCCTGTGAAAATGGATCGCAGTACTTATGTTCGTACGTTTACCCTATCAAACTACCCTTCTGAAGCTTTGTGTTCTGAGTTTAAGCCTGATGACGATTAGTTGCTCATCCAAGCAACCAAGCGTCAGCAAGACGGATAGTAACCAACCGCTGATTGCAGAGAACAAGCCAGTTCCCAAGTACGAACACATTTTTGTGATTATCGAGGAGAACAAAGCCTACGACCAAATCATTGACAGCCCCAACGCTCCAATTATCAATCAACTGGCAAAAACCTATGGCTTGGCTGCTAACTTTTACGGCATAGTACATCCCAGCGAAGCAAACTATGTAGCGATACTTGGCGGTAGCACCTTTGGCATCCATGACGATGATGCGTTCTATTGTCAGCCTAGTAGTTCAGAGCGATTTTGTAGTAATTCTAGGCAGAAGGACTATGCCAACCACACGATTTCTGATAAGAGTTTGCTCGATCAACTAGAGCAAAAAGGGCTGACATGGAAGGGGTACTTTGAGAGTATCCCAACTCCTGGCTCAAAGGAAGTCGTCTCTCCTAACGTTTTCCAAGCGCTTTATGCTGCTAAGCACAATGGCTTTATTAACTTCAAGAAAGTACAGGACGATCCCAACATATCGAAAAAGATAGTGGGATTTGACCAATTTACGGCTGACCTCAAAAGCGGCGATGTCCCGAACTATAGCCACATCGTACTCAACCAGTGTCATGAGATGCATGGTCTAGCAGAGTGCTTTGACACACCAAAGTTAATTAAAACAGGTGACACTTGGATTGGCAATATTGTCAACCAAATCACGAGTTCCAGCCTGTGGACTGCCTCAGGTAACAGTGCCATTATTATCACGTGGGACGAGGACAACAATCCGCCACGCAAAACGGGTACTCAAGGATGCTGTGGCTTTGACCCGAACAGCCAGGCTAACTTTGGCGGTGGACACATCCCTACGGTTGTCATTACCAATCATGGACCACGTGGTGTGGTGGATAACACCCCTTACAATCACTACTCATTATTGCGAACTACCGAGGACGCTTTTGGAATGAACGAATACTTGAACGAGGCGGGTGCCACAGATAAAGGAGTTAAGTCGATGACACCTCTGTTTGCTAAGTAGATAAGGTTCCCAATTACTGCTTTCATTGCTGTAAAAAAAATGGTTCGAGATTCTGGAATTGGAATTTGACGCCGTGTATTTACCTCACGAACAACCAATCCCATAACTTATATTACCTCTATGAAATCTCTCACCCCAGATGTAATTCGAGCTATAACCCCCATGTTTATGGCAACTATGAACATATGGAGATGAGTTCTAAATGGTTAGATATTTCAATTAATACGCTTCGTAGCCGCGTTGAAGTTGACCAAGCTGAACACGATCGCACCTTCCAACAGGCTGTCGCCATTGTCGGTGTAGGATTGACTACAGCTTCTCTCGTTATGACTGTACGTTCGCTTATTTTGAGATCCAAAGGGGAATTAAAGCCTTAATATAAAAGGAAAAAGGGGATTTTTACGTGAATCGTTATTTTCAAGTAAAATTTGTGACCTTTATAGAATGCTTCCAGAGGCGTTTATTTAAGGCTTAGGCATACGATAAATAATAAAATGACCAAAAGCGTCCGTGCGAATAAAAATGCCTGAATCTATTGCATCGCCTGGATTACAAGCCCTGTAAGGCGCTTATTAAATCTTGCGGTTAAAAATGAGCGAACGTACAGTTATGAGTTTAAAGGACGAGCTAAAGCCCACCTTCCGCAATGACCCTAGTGTTAATATCTTCATCCCACTGGGATACAGTATCATTGCCGGGGTGATAGCAGGC
This sequence comes from uncultured Stigonema sp., assembly GCA_964658145.1. Classification (GTDB taxonomy): domain Bacteria; phylum Cyanobacteriota; class Cyanobacteriia; order Cyanobacteriales; family Nostocaceae; genus Stigonema. The sequence goes on along the minus strand of CAZZYE010000551.1, from coordinate 3,727 downwards.
GCATTTACTTGGCTTGTGATTCGTTTATGGCCGCGATCGCGTTAACTCTGATCGATTCGATTTTATTATAAGTTATTAACCGGACATGATATGACTCCTCAAACAAATCAGGGTAGTTCTGGACTTCTCCAGAACTACCCCGATTTTTAAGAGTTATGAGTTTTCTATTAACTCCGCGCCTCCCGTACAGACGTTCCGCCGGAACGTCTCTTCCTCACTCCTAACTTATTACGCGAACGTCGCGATTCTCACATCATTGTTTGCCAGCAGGTCTTGCAACTCCTCGGCATCTACGGTTTCCTTTTCAACTAGCATGGACGCAAGTTGATCGAGAATGTGGCGGTTATTCTCCAACACACTTTTAGATCGTAGGTAGGCTGTATCTACCAGCTTGCGAACTTCCTCATCAACTGCTGCAGCGGTTTCTTCAGAGAAGTCACGCTCTGCCATAATATCGCGACCGAGGAACATATTACCTTGCTGACGACCGAGGGCGACTGGACCTAAGCGATCGCTCATGCCAAAGCGTGTTACCATCTGACGAGCTACACGGGCGACTTGTTGCAAGTCGTTAGAAGCACCAGTAGTGACTTCTTCTTCACCAAAGATTATTTCTTCAGCAAGGCGACCGCCCAAAGCCACTGCCATCTGATTTTCTAGATAAGCACGGCTGTACAAACCAGTATCCATCCGGTCTTCACTAGGGGTAAACCAAGTTAAACCACCAGCCCGACCGCGAGGAATAATGCTAATCTTCTGCACAGGGTCATAATCTGGCATCAAAGCGCCAACAAGGGCGTGACCTGCTTCGTGATATGCTACCAAGGTTTTACGCTTTTCGCTCATCACTCGGTCTTTCTTCTCTGGACCAGCTAACACGCGATCGATGGCGTCGTTGATTTCATCCATTGAAATTTCAGTTAAATTCCGCCGTGCTGCCAGAATTGCGGCTTCGTTTAGCAGGTTGGAAAGGTCTGCACCAGTAAATCCAGGGGTACGACGGGCAATTCTCTCCAAATCTACGTCCTTCGCCAAAGTTTTGCCACGGGCGTGAACTTTGAGAATTTCCACTCGTCCAGCATAATCTGGACGATCTACAACAACTTGACGGTCAAAGCGACCAGGACGCAGCAATGCCGCATCTAGAACGTCGGGACGGTTGGTAGCGGCAATAATAATGATGCCAGTATTGCCCTCAAAGCCATCCATTTCTGTGAGCAACTGGTTGAGGGTTTGTTCCCGCTCATCATTTCCACCGCCTAAACCCGCACCCCGCTGACGACCGACAGCATCAATTTCATCAATGAAAACGATGCAAGGAGCATTGGCTTTTGCCTGCTCAAACAAATCGCGGACGCGAGATGCACCCACACCCACGAACATTTCGACGAACTCAGAACCAGATATTGAGAAGAAGGGAACACCTGCTTCGCCTGCTACAGCTCGTGCTAGCAGAGTTTTACCAGTTCCTGGAGGACCGACTAGCAGCACACCTTTAGGGATTTTTGCCCCAATAGCAGTGAAGCGATCGGCGTTTTTCAAAAAGTCTACAACTTCATTAAGTTCCAACTTAGCTTGATCAATACCCGCAACGTCGCCAAACGTCACTTGAGTTTGCGGCTCCATTTGCACTCTAGCTTTAGACTTACCAAAGTTCATCGCTTGGCTGCCTGGACCGTTTTGAGCGCGGCGCAGCAAGAAGAACAAACCAACTAGAAGCAATACTGGGAAAAATAAGCTGCTTGCTGCCTTATACCAGAATCCATCGTCAGTTTGAGGCAAAACAGTAATATCGACATTTTTAGCAGTCAGAGTGTTGATCAAATCAGGGTCGTTGACCAAAGTTACTATCTTCTTGCTACCGTCCCTAGCAGTCGCCAAGGCTGTAGAACGATCCGCACTAATACTAACTTTATCTACTCTGCCTTTTTGAACTTCTTGAATAAACTGACTATATCGCCATGACTCTCTGTTTTGCGGCTGTTTGTCAAAAAACGCTGTTCCTAGCGCTATGACAACTATAAACAGCAGCGCGTACAGCCCCGCATTTCTCCATCGTTTATTATTCACCCAGGTCAATCCTCCTAGATTCCTTGTGCGTTCTCGAAGCGTCTCCGTAAAGAGAGGTCGTTCTTAAGAATTATGTTAACTTATCTTAACTTATAGCAAATAATGCTTCTTAAATGCTATAAAAAATATCCTCAGTTCATGAAAACTATAGTGGTTGGGTTTACATTCTAGCTTTCCTATAGGCTGCATGACCGAAAGAATAGGGACAATTTCTACAACACTATTAAAGGTGTGCTCACATCTTGCACCTGGCGACTGTAAGTCGCGGCTACTCAGACAAAACCCGCCTTCGCGGGTTTCAAACCCTTGATTTTTCGTATTGCCGCGTAGGCGGACTTGGTTTGTATAGCGGCGAATTCTATTCGCTAGGGGTTGGTGCAAGATCTGAGTGTGCCTTAAATCCAAGCACTAACTCTGGTGTCTAAAGTAACTCTATTACCTGTAGGTGATTACCTTAAAACCATTTCACCGGATGCGATCGCACAACCCCTAGCAAAATTCCCTCTTCTTGAGAGCGATCGCCATCAACCATCATCTTGCCACCCCCAGAGATTGCCCATGCTAGTTTCTAGCCAATTTCCAGATGCATCAACGTAGTGTAGGGTGGGCATTGCCCACCAAAACCCGAATACGGTGGGCAATGCCCACCCTACATGTATTTCAAAAATCAAATAGGAATCCTATAGTGCAATTATCAATTAGCAATTAGCCCTTCGGGTTCGCCAGTTCCCTACGGCGGGAAACCCGCCTTCAGGACTGGACTCACAATTAGCAATTAGCAATTTCTACTCTGAAAATTTAATTCTTGAAGTGCCGTCAGGATTAGCGATCACCTGTCCTCCCAAAGCTTCAATTTCACTTATTGCTCTTTTCCGAGTTTTTTCATCTACGCTATTACTCAAAACCATTGTCCATCCAGCAATTTTCGCCAATTTAGTGTTGGGATTATGACTGATAAAATCAGCAGTTTTTTGGGAAATCAATGCTATTTGTTTACTCTCTGCATCAGAATGTTTATTAGCCCAGTTGGCAACTGTGGTAAAGGATTGTTTTGCTGCAGAGGCATCTCCTAAAAATAATAACTCATCAATTCCTTTATAACGCCAGACATAGTAAGACCGTTGGGGAACCCAAGGAGATAAGGACTTTAAACCCTTCTCCATCAATTCTATAGAACGTCGTGGCATAGCAGCGTACATAGAAGTACTGGTAGAAAGACTGAGATAAGCAGCTAGAAATCGCGGATCGTTTCCTAGTATGACTTCAAAATATTCTGGGCTAAGACTGTAACCTGTTCTGTCGCGAACTTCATCATCACCAAAGTATTGTACAAAATTGAGATATACCCAATCTGCCATTAAATTGTTATAACCAAAACTTGGCATTTTTTTTAACAAACTGAGGCGAAGCCTTTCTGAATTAATTTCTTTCTCTAAAGTTTCTGAAGAGGCAGTTTTGTGACTATTCAGTAATTTTTGCATGCGTGGGAATTGGAGAAAACCAACACCTGATATACACAAACAAACTACAACAGATGCAGTGATAGCTTGACGAGATAAAGTGAACATTATGATCAACTGACAAGTAAGCGTCGGACTACATGCAATACGGTTCGGATAAGACTCGATCCCCCCTAGCCCCCCTTAAAAAGGGGGGA
>CAZZYE010000550.1:0-5724 GCA_964658145.1 uncultured Stigonema sp. | reverse complement strand
CCCATTGCTAGTGTGACTAGACGCTTCTCTATGATACTAAGACTGTGACTTGCTACTGGTGACTGGTTACTTGAGACTGTTACTAGACGCTTCTCTGGTGACTGGACTGTTACTATCGACTCGGTACTTAGACTGTGACTATTCTGACCCGATTCGATTAGAGACGCTTCTCGCTTAGTTTCCGTCACGCGGTCCTGTTACTGGTTACTAGACTTTTATGGAAATTTCTAAGTACAAAATGAAAGAATTAATTTTACTTAGTCTTTCCCCGTCATTGTAGTATATTTGTGAAGCGAGAGAATAATAGATTAAGTCCAATGAACTCTTATTCTTGATGATAATAGTGTGCTAAATACACTTCATAAGTCTTTAGAACTGTCAACTGACCTTATTGTGACAAACTAAAGTTACATCTGACACTTATTTAGTCTTCCCTGGGTGTTTTTTGAGATTAAACCCCGGATGAAAAAGCTAAGTACATTTTGGCGCCGCTGCCGGGGAAGGCTAAGGTCGTCAGAATTTAGTTGATAAGGTGTTGACAGAGGTCATAAAATTTAAACCTTCCAAATAAGTCAAGTCGTGTTTTGCAAAGGAAAGCCCAAGGATAAAATAAAGTAAATTGAGAATAAGTCTTAAGACTATTCTTACAATTTATTTTTACCTGGAACAAGAGAGTAAAATAGACATGAGCTAAAAAACTTGGAAGATGAATTAATGTGGCCTTGGGACCCTAAGTTGAAAGGCTCCTGGAAGTGTACAGTGGCCCTTTTTACTTTAATCGTGGAATTGAGTGATAAGGCTCAACCCATTAATCAACCAGTTACAGTAAATTTTCGCTGGAAAATTAAGGAGACTAACCTTAATAAATGGAGCAAATTTCCTAGGGAGAGGTTCCTAATACAAACGGTATTTGCTCGCTCTCCATTGGAAAATTTTATTAAATCTCTGCCATTGGAAATACAACAAATCATAGTGACCAAAGTTTGGCAAAACAGAACCATCATTGAAGGTACCGAAGATATAAAAGATTTTAGTAACTTTGTCGAAAGGGATTATCTTTTAAGTCAGTACCTTGAACATACTTTATTAACACCAAGTGGAGAACAGTTAATGACAGACGCCAAGGATGCGGTAAAAAGAATAGACGATGTGGCCTTGGGAATATATCCCACCAAAGTCAGACAATTCTGACGATTGGCTTTACCAAGGCTCACATTTATTTACCGCACTTTATCGTTTCTATAAAGCGTCTTTTTGGGGTGTAGGAATTCATATAGGACCAAATCATCCTATTTACCCTAAAGGATTTAGAAATAATTTCCTTGAACTACCTATTCACCTCCAGTCAAAAATCTTTGAAATAGTCTGGAACAATGGTGAAGGGTTTAATGAAATTATTATAAACAAGGGATTTCCAAAGTTGAGGGTAGATCTTCGATTTATGTTTTTGGTTTACAGCCAACATAAAGCCGAAACTTTCCCTGCCAACAAGTTTGGATACGGTTGTTGGAACGGTGGAACCTTTACTAAAAGAGCGGCACGTTTTTATTATGGACCTTTTGATCCTTGCGCAAGTGTGAATATACCAGATTTTTCCGATATTTCCTACAAAGGCAGAGATTATTTTAATTTTGAGAAATTATGCCTACATGGAAGGAAACGGTATGTAAAATCACATAGGTAAGTATCAAAAGACCAAGTGAATTCATATGCAGTTTCCATACTGGAATCCGCACATGAAAAATCACATGCACTAACAGCCTCAGTAAGAAAAGCAGCCAATGATAAGGCTAGGGAGGATCGTGCCCTTGCTAGAGAATATCAGAGACAAAAGGCAGAGAGGAGAAAGAGTTGGTTACGGTCGGTCGTAAAATTACATAAGGAACAATCAGAGGATGAACCAAATAATGAAGCACAAATTGTAGTTGATAATTCTTCCTCTGAAGGACCATTATCACCTATCAAACCGCAACAATTAAGTTTTGGATCAACCTCAGGAAGTTTATCACCAAGAACCCAAACACCTACGCGTGTAACTAAGGTAACTAAAATAATCCCTTTACCACCACCACCACCACCACTCCCTCAGACATTACAACCATTTATAATGGCAAACCCTCCACTTCCACCTCCACCTAATGCCAATCCTCGTATTACTAATGTGATTCACATTCCTTATTTTTTGGGACGTCCGGGTACGGATCCAGACACTCATGTTGCTAAGTTTGAACTTGCTTGTGGCGCAAACAATATTCCCGCCGCTAAAGTTCCAGAAGTATTTGCTGCCTCTTTACAGGAAGAGGCCTTTGCATGGTATTTACGACAACCACCCTTCGCAGATTGGAATGCATTGAAAACTGCCTTCCTTGATCATTTTAGACCTTTGGGATTTGCCAATAGTCTAAAAGAAAAGTTACGTACCATAAGGATGGGTATAAATGAAAGGGTGGACAGTTATTACGGGCGGATGCAAGACATCCTGCAACGTATGGGTGTTCACCAAATACCTGACAATTTCCTTATGAGTATTTTTATTGGAGGATTGCACCCAATTGAATTAAAAACATATGTAAAGGAAGGAGGCACGGCGACCTATGCACAAGCATATGGGCGTGCAAAAATTTGGGAAGAGTGTCGTCTAGAAGACGATCTAGTCGTCTATACGGACAATACTTATTCCAATAACCCTATACCTACTCATATGGGGACTTTCCCTGTAACAATGCAAAACCAACATTATATAAGTGATGCCCACCCTTCTAGTACATTCGCCACACCAGTTCTTTCTAATCCCACGAAGATGCCAATCTCTTCGCGTGATCCTACTATAGCTAAACATGAAGATGCTATCATGAATTTAACAAAACAGTTGACTGAATTATCAGTTAAAGTCATGAAGGGAGCACCAAAACGTCCACAAGCTACAAATGAACGAACTAACGTGTGGTGTCCAAATTGTAAGGGACATGGTCATGTCGCTAACGAGTGTCCTACCCCACAAGGCTTACGTCTGAAATGTACCTACTGTGGAGGTAGCCACTCGGTTACTGAATGTTGGAATTTGAGGCCTCAACGACCTGTTAACCAAATTGAGGATAACAGGAATCGTCCCTGGCAAGAAGAAAGGTCAGGACCAGGGCCAAACTCCAATTATAATCCTAAAAGAAACTTTAATAAACGTCCTGTACCAATTAATTTTCCGAACCGACCAAGTTGGGGAAGGACTAATGGTCCACCCAACTGGAACGGACCTCCCTACAATAACAGTTCTCGAAATTACAATGCCGGTAATAATGATAAAAGGAAAATACCGGTTTGTTTTAGATGTCAGGAATTAGGACATTATGCCAATGACTGTCCTAATCCCAAGAAATTACAAGACTATGTACCTTTGTGTGGCAATTGTAAAACTGCCGGTCATCCTACAGATGAGTGTCCTGAACCTAAAAAGGATGCTAGGGAATGGAAGTCAGGCAAGCATGTTCGAATACAGGATGAGAAGGACGAACGTGGGTCAAGAAATGTAAACCACATCCAACACGCAATACATCGAATCATCCCATATTCTGGACCTACGGTAAATGCGGTTACTACACGCTCAAAACGCGCAGTGGAACCCTTACCAGTCCCGGATGACAACAGTGACGAGAAAAGTCTTTCATATGAATCTCAGACTAATGGAGATCCACTGATTCATGTATCATCGGCCCAAGCAAAAGCAAAGGGGGCGGTAAATTCCACACCCACAGTGGTACAGCCTGTGCCAGTGGTAGCACCTGTTACTTTTCCTCCAAGGGACCCACATCCAGATTTTTCCGGACTCAGGAAAACTTCGTTCTCCGTAGCTCATCCAGGTCCTGGAATGGTTAAGTTACCCCCGTATAAAATACCTAATCCAGGAAGTAGTAGTAGGAAAACTACTTCCCGAAGAACTCGGGTGATGGAGTTAGATACAGGATTACATCATTATGACATTATTAGTGATTTAGATAATATTAAACCACAAATCACTATGAGACAACTGTTAGCTATAGCTCCTCATTGTAGAAGCAAATTGAGCGCTTCTATGATAAGGAAGAAGCCTAAGACAGTGGATATTCATGATGTTACCCTAAGTAAAGACCCAGGAGCTCCTGCGGTTGATGTAATTATTGATGGAGTATTAGTACCTGGTTTCCAAGTAGATACAGGGTCAAGTGTTAACCTAATGAGTGTCGAAACTTTGAATGAATTAGGTATAACTACTATGACTCCCACTCCAATTATTCTCAAAATGGCGGATCACACACGTACTAAGCCATTAGGAGAATTAACCCAAATCTCTATAATCATTGCGGGGCAAACTTATACAGTGGACTTTATTGTTTTTCGTACGTCCGATGCGGTCCAGCCTATTCCAGGAATTCTAGGACGTCCCTGGTTAATGTTAGCCCAAGCCAAGGAAGACTGGGGTAAGGGAACCTTAACCATAGGGCGAGGTAAAGAAAAGATTGTTTTACCTCTATTTCCGACCCATTATCAAGGGGAAACCCAAGATGATGGTACGGAGTTTTCTTCTGACGAGTCTGAGACTGACGAGGAAATGTCAAGTGAACCTATACATCATATTAAAGGCCACCATGAATCATTAGCTTCTGCAGGGATAGGTGAGTATTACTTTCCAATGGAGGAAGGTGATTCGGATGATGCGATTCTTCAATGGCAGCAATCAGTATGTAATATTTCTACTACTATCCCTTTTGAGCAACATCATTCTAATCAACCCATTGCACCAACCATATTTCCTACTAATGAAACAGGGAATGCAACACCGACTTTTGAGGAGGATTGGGAGGATGCTATGTTTTCATCCGCCACTCCAATCAAAAGTTACGTGGCTAAGGATGTATGTAAGGAAATGAACCTTGGTACAGAAGATGTACCAAAGATAATTAAAATCTATGAGAAAACTTCTGACACTGAGTGGAAATACTGGTATAATTTCTTTAAGAGAAATATAAAAGTATTTGCATGGACCTACAAAGACCTACGAGGTGTTCCACCCGAGGTATGTGAACACAAGATAGTTTTAGAAGAAGGCACTATGCCAGTTAGACAAAGACAATATCGAATGAATCCCAAGTATTCCCTCTTAGTGAAAGAAGAGATTGATAAACTTTTAGAGGCCGGATTCATTTATAAAGTCCCTTATAGTGAATGGGTCTCTCCAATAGTGGTCGTTCCCAAGAAGAACGGCAAATTGAGAATTTGCCAAGATTTTCGTAAATTAAATAGCGTCACGAGGAAGGATTATTTTCCTCTTCCTTTTACTGACACTATGTTGGACGCAGTGGCGGGCCATAAGCGATACTCGTTCATGGATGGATTTTCAGGTTACAATCAAATCCAAATTTATAAACCTCATCGGTGGTACACAACCTTTACCACGGATTGGGGTACCTTTGCATATATCGTAATGCCTTTTGGATTATGTAATGCACCCGCAACATTTCAACGGGTCATGACTGAAGCATTTCAAGAATATCTACGTAAATTTATGGAAATATTCTTGGATGATTTTGCGGTATTTGGAACTATGGAACAACATGCCGAATATCTACAAAAATGTTTTGATAAGTGCATGGAGTTCGGTATTTCCATAAACGCTGCAAAATCAGCCTTCTTGGTTCCTTTCGGAAAATTAGTTGGTCATATTGTATCCGAAAGTGGAATCGCTACAGACCC
>CAZZYE010000549.1:0-5730 GCA_964658145.1 uncultured Stigonema sp. | reverse complement strand
CCACTCACTACTCAAAAAGCGATACCTAAACTATAAATCTTAAATTTTTTTAATATACTTTGATTAACCTAGTGATAATACGGTAGCCATCATAACTATATTTTGGACAAAATATAAAGATGCATTGTTGTCAGTTCTATAAATGTTTACACGCGACATTTCACGCTTATAGTTAATTGTACTTGTCTTGTTTACCCATAATACAGGTTAAACAAGACAAATTACAGCAATTTAATGTGTAAATTTAGACACAAGTATCAAGTACATCAAAAGGATTAACGGTGTGCTATATTTAGCAGAAGTACAAAAGCAGAAAGGCGGCTTACTAGGTAGTAATAGCAAAACTGAACTGAAACTGTTGGCTTGTCAGCGGACCGACCAAAGTTGGAGTACGGTGTCAGAAGAAGTGATGACTGCTGAGGAAGCCAGCAAATTAAACGATGGGGCACTCGTACTGGTGGAACTGAATCCGAATCGCCAAGTGCAACGGATTCAAGAGGCTGGACGTCCATTAGTTAACATTCTGCAAAATTTTTCCCGACAGTTGGAGAAATTTAAGGTCAAGGAAGAAGAGATTGATCAGTGGAAGCAGTCGTTGACGTTTCAAGCGCAAGAGTTGAATCGCCGCGAAATGGATATGGAAGCACGCTTGGAACAACTGCAAAACCTAGAGGATGAGTCTCAACGCTTAGAGGCGCAAAAACAGGAAGTTGAAACATCCTGCGAGGAGATTTCGCGACTGCGAGAAGAAATAGAGCGCAACCGCAAAGAACTGGAAGGAGCTTGGGAGCATTTACGGGGTGAGCAGTCCCGTCTAGAAGAGTACACAGTACAGTCCCAGCAAGGGACAGTGCTAGATCGGGAGCAAAGTCAGGTATTAAGTGAGTTACTTGGCAAACTCGACCGTAGCGTTGCTCCCACGGAAAATGTGCGAGAGCACCTCAATCTTACCTTTGAAATGGTGGCTCGTCAGCAAAATCTTCTTAACCCACATTGGCTACAACTAGAGCAGCAAAGAATTGCGGTTGAGCAGCAGTTCTTAGAAGTTGACCGCCTATCACAAATTTTGGTTGAACGCCAAAACGAATACCAGCAATGCCAAATTTTTCTGGATCGGCAAGCAGTAGAGTTAGTCGTAAATACAGGCACTCTTAGCAGTAAGCAAGAGTATGCCCGGATGCTGAAAGAGCATTGGCGTTCCCAAGAAAAGTTATATCAGCAAATTCACTCCTTAACAGGGATGTCTGGTCATGGAATTCATAGCCAGCAAGTTGATGTGCAAGCTTTGGAGAAAATGTCTCTAGAAGAACTGCAAAAAACAGTGCGAGACTTGCAGAATGAGTTGGAAAATGTCTCTAGCTTTGTCAACGAGCAGGAACAAGAACTGACATACAAGCAAGAAACCATTGAAGAACTGCAACAAAAGCTCAACCAAGCATCGCAGTTAGAAAAAAGCACATTAGAAGCTGAACTGATAGATGAAAAAGACCTCTACCAAATGATCAACGAAAGTATGGTGGGACAACGCCGTAGTTTACTGGAACGGCAAGAGTTTCTCAAGCAACACCAAATAGTACTGCTTAGGAGGCAAGGAAATACTCTTGGCAATGAACTGGATCATAAACAAAGTAATCTCATCCCAATTCTTTTGCAAATTGAACAAGTGCAAAAACAACAGTCAGAGGAATTGCAAAACCTAGAACGTGAGATTGAGCAGATACTTACTAGGGTTGAGGAAATACAGGGAATAATTGACCATCAAACCCAACAGCAGGAAATGAAGCGTCAAGAACTGCAAGTTATGGAGCAAAACTTGCTGTCACTTAGAACAGCAACTACTGAATTGTGTGGTCGGGTTAATCTCTATCAAGAGGTGCTGCAACCACTTCAGGACGGGTTAGATGGGTTAAACCAGAAGCTGCAAGGAATTGCAGAAGCTTTGGCTCAAGTGCAGGAAAGTGGTGATTATCAACTCCAAGCTATTACCGGCATGCGCCAGACTCTCCTCAGCTTGATATCTCAGCCACAATTACTAGCATCTTGATTTGGCATGAAGTTTGTAGTTGCGCTATGAGCGCAATTACTAATTAGACATAGCGCAATACTACTCGGTTAAGGATTTGTGGTGGGAATTAAATCGGTGTAGAGACGCGACGCCAGTCGCCTACGGAGGGAAACCCTCCTCATGCGCGCTGGCTCAAATTTCGCGTCTCTACATAGGTTGACGGTTGATAATTTATCTCAGCCCTTGCAGTATTGAGACATAGCGTTGGTAATTTTGTACCCTAATATGGTTATAGGTAGAATTGACTGGTTCGGTGGTCAAAATAATAAAACCCAAACAATTAATGACTTCGGATTTATTATTCCTATTGATGGAGCAAATAATAAAGGTATTTACGTACATCGAGATGACGTACCAATTGATTTACAAGATATCATACAGGGAAAGAGGGGAAAGGGAGTTTATGTTCAATTTGAAATTGATACAGACCGCAAGCGAGCAATCAATATCAAATTGATGACATTTATCGGTACTGTTGAGTGGTCTAGTAAAGGAATATGGCGTATTGAATGTGAAAGTCGTCATAGTGTCTACTTTAGATCTCATGACTCTTTTCATTCAGAAGATGTCATTAGCTTTGGACTACGATACATTTCAAAAAATTTAGATGAAGTCATTTTAGTAAAAAAAATAGATAATGCAATAGACAACAAGGAGATTATTGAACTATGTATTAATAGTAGTAATTTTGTGATTTTCATAAAATTTGTTGTAAAACATTTACTTACTCTTCCAGTAAATGATGCAGTGCATTTTTTAATAAAAAAACTTCGATTTTTAAATAATATCGAAAAAACAATTTTAATTAATGAAATTACTGATAAAGCAGCATTTTTTTTGATTATATCTGCTGAATTAAGATCGTATTTAAGATTAAAAGAGTATGATTCAAACAGCTATGGTTATTTCATTGATAAACATCTTAATTCTGTAGATGATTCTTGGAGAAAAGAATTATTAAATGAATTAGTTGAAAAAGTTAGTAAATCTAATAACTTAGAACGTTCTATTTATTGGAATCAAGTTAAATATCTCCAACAAAACTTAGAGTATAGAGGGTTCCTCTGGGATCTTGCTCCAATAGAGAATAAAAAGCAAATTATCAAAGAACAATTTAGAAACTTTTTTGAAATTGTCTCTCTTTTTAAAAATTCTGATTATCCCTATTCTCAAGTTATATCTTTTGATTGGCGTGAATTATATAAACTAGATGAAATTGATAAAACTCTCATAAGCAAATGGGATTATAGTATATCTTGCAACCGACATTCCGAAGCAAAGATGATTTCTGCTCGTGGTGCTGAAAAATTAGTCATAAAGTTTTACGAAACATTAGGTTTTGCAGTAGAGGATGTTTCGGTTCATCAAGTAACTCAGAAAAGTCAAGACTGGAAGAAGGGAGATGCTAGATTAGACTCAACAGATTTACTTGATGTTAAAAATGCTCGCGTCCCTGTAAACTCTGATGTTTATTCAGAATTTTGTGTACCTGCTTTTAAGAAAAGTCGTGGTAATGATGTTAGGATTGTAGGTGTTTTGTCTCCTTATATACAACAAGAATATATGAATGGTATTAAGGAAATAAAACATGTTTTTAATCCAAAAGTATTAGGTAAGTTTGAAAAAAGAAAGCTCAAAGAATTAGAATTTATTTTTAGTGACCGCTTTATCAGCATTGATATGTCTAGGGGTTTTGATCCCAAGACTTATTTACCTCACTGGCTGTTTGAATATGATGAGCGTTTTTATATTAAACAGCTTGACGTAGTAACAAAGTTTCAACAGTTTCAGGATGATGATCTCCCTACTTGGGAAGATATCTCAATAGTCAACGGTCATAATCCTTTACCTTTATTCATCGCTGCTAAACGGAAATTGCCACAGGATTGGCTTGATAGTCTTCCTCAATGGCAAGCTAGCTTCATTAATTCCTTAATTACCCTTCCAGTAGAACGTATCTCATTGCCTTATTTATTTCTTTCTTTGTTAAAACATTTTTTGTCGATGCTTTCTTACAATGCTTCTAACTATAGTCCTCAAAAATATCAAGAAATTCTATACACAAGCTCTGAGACAAATCGACCGCTTAAACTCTACGATCCTTTGAACACAATCAAAGACTTTTGTGATACCATGCAAAGCCTTTGGGAGCATCGGGAAAAGGTAAACTTAGCTGAATTTAAGATCTTCAAGTTCAATGGTCGAGGGTTGCTACAAGGTAAACGTTCAGAGTCAGAGACGATACTGACAACAATTTTAGCTTATTGCGGTGGACGGGTAGAGAAGAAAGGAAAGTGTGGATATACTCCCCTCGTTATTGGTAAAGATGAAAATTGCCCAACGTGTGGTCGCCTTATCTGCCCTAAAAAGGACTGCCGCTATTGCAGCGACAAATGTCTGTCTGACTTTGGGAAAAAACAAAATAAGAATGGCTGGGATAATTACTTTGATGAAATGTTTTAGCTGTTGAGATTGGATTAGTATCTTTAAGCTATTTAGGTCTAATCGGTAAAATACGCACTCTAGATTGGGCTTGGTTAACAGTGAGCAAAGCGCCTGACTCTAGTTCCAACTCAAACTGGCTCAGGGCTGAAATAACTAGATTTTCGATACTGCTTGGCAAAATATCCTGGGTGCGAACTTGAATCACACTTGGTGCATCCACTTGGGTTGCAGCTAGCAGGGAGCCGAAGTCTAAATCGTGGGTGAACACGATATATCCATTAGCTCTTGCCCACTCCATAATTACTGTATCTCTCTCACGGGGGTCGCCAATGGTTGACCAGTGGACAGCTTTGATGTTGTACCGCTCAAAAACCGCAACCCAATCTGGAGAAAGATTCATATCAATCAAAATTTTCATGCGCTTGTGAGGGGGACTTCAATCTCTTCCGCCCGCCATGCAGCGTAGGCAAGTGCCTCATAGATGTCGGCTTCTTCTAAGTAGGGATATGCCTTGAGAATCTTGCTGAAGCTATGTCCAGACGCTATTAAGCCCACGATGGTGCCAACAGTGACACGCATTCCTCTGATGCAGGGTTTGCCCCCCATTACTTCTGAATTGCGGGTAATTCTGGTTAGATTTTGCATTGCTGTTGCGTCTCTACACAGTTATTTTATCGGAGAGGAGGTTGGGTTGCTTTTGTCAAGGGATGTGGAGTGGGCAATGGCTTTGTGACGATAGAAACACCACTTTATATATCTTAGCCAAAAAGCTTGTGTGAGCAGCTTTCAACTTTTGTGTACAAAATTCAGGCAAATGTTGTTCGAGTTTAGTAAAAGGATGGCAAAGCTGTTTAGCTTGAAACTCAATTAACTGCTCACGCAGTGTTACAGGTGCTTGAAAAACCTCTAATGGCATGAGTAATTATTGCTAAACAGCACCTACAGTTTTGTGGCAAAAGTCAATTTCCTGGAGATGGGAGCGAATACTTACACCAAGGAGATGAGCAAGGGTAAGAGGTACAGCATTGCATCTTCGGCGCATGGACTCGCCCCACGCATTAGGAAAGTAGTATTGACACTCCCCATGCCTAAAGGCAAGGGGATTCTCTAAAAGGTTCAACCGGATCTTTTAGATATCCAACTGTCGGAGTTTCCCACACATGGTGGTGATTCCCGATAGTTTGGTTCCTGGACTCCACCCATTAAGGATCGATATCTTC
>CAZZYE010000548.1:4789-5744 GCA_964658145.1 uncultured Stigonema sp. | reverse complement strand
CTAACAACTAACAGTATATGTCATTTAAAATACCTGTTTCTGTACTAATTCCTGCAAAAAATGAGCAAGTAAATTTACCTGCTTGCCTGGAGAGCCTCCAAAGAGCTGATGAAGTATTTGTAGTGGATTCTCAAAGTAGTGACAGAAGCGTCGAAATTGCTGAAAATTGGGGTGCAAATGTGGTACAATTCCACTTCAATGGTCGGTGGCCGAAAAAGAAAAATTGGTCTTTAGACAACCTACCTTTCCGCAATGAATGGGTACTAATTGTTGATTGCGATGAGCGCATTACTCCCGAACTTTGGTCAGAGATTGCCGCTGCAATTCAAAATGCTCAATACAATGGTTACTACCTTAACCGCCGTGTGTTCTTCTTAGGTAAATGGATTCGCCACGGCGGTAAATATCCCGATTGGAACCTGCGTTTATTTAAGCACAATCAAGGTCGCTACGAAAACCTCCATACCGAAGAGATTCCCAATACTGGAGATAACGAAGTTCACGAACACATTATTTTATCAGGGAAAGCCGGATATCTTAAAAACGACATGCTGCATGAAGACTTCCGCGACCTTTACCACTGGATAGAACGGCACAACCGCTATTCTAACTGGGAAGCTTGTGTTTATCTCAATTTGCTTACAGGTAAAGATAACAATGACACTATTGGCGCAAATCTCTTTGGCGATGCAGTCCAACGCAAGCGCTTTTTGAAAAAAGTGTGGGTGCGGCTACCATTTAAACCATTTTTACGGTTTATTTTGTTCTACATTATTCAGCAAGGTTTTTTGGATGGCAAAGCCGGATATATCTATGCACGGCTTTTAAGCCAATACGAATATCAAATAGGAGTCAAACTCTACGAATTACGTAACTGTGGCGGTCAGCTAAATACCACATCCACAACCGTCGCACCACCATCATCCCTCCCTCAAGAAATTGGGCAGACAGCAAT
>CAZZYE010000548.1:0-4779 GCA_964658145.1 uncultured Stigonema sp. | reverse complement strand
ATTCATAATTCATAATTTTTATGACCAATGACTCATTTGTAGATTTACGCAAATATGACCAATCCTGGTTTGACAGGGGACGTACAGGTTGGTATATTTTATTATGGTGGTTTGTACAGGCGATCGCCTTTCCCCTGACTCCTCACCCGCTCAATCGTCTGCGTTGCGCCTTGCTGCGTTTGTTTGGTGCTCACATTGGTAAAGGTGTCTTAATTCGACCCACCGCCCGCTTCACCTATCCCTGGAAAGTCTCCATCGGCGACTACAGCTGGATTGGAGATGACGTAGTTTTATATAGTCTTGACTATATTAGCATTGGTGAACACTGCGTAATTTCCCAAAAAAGCTACTTGTGTACTGGCAGCCATGATATGAATGATCCAGCCTTTGGGTTGAAAACAGCCAGTATCAGCATTGGTAATGGCGTCTGGATTGCAGCAGATAGCTTCATTGGACCAGGAGTAGAAATTGGGGCTAATGCTGTGATTGGCGCTCGTAGCAGTGTTTTTAGTAATCTACCCTCTGGGCAAGTTTGCTGGGGAACCCCTTGTAGTGCACATTACCCGCGAGGGAGGGGAGTAGGGGGAGTAGGGGCGTAATTTTAATAATCAGTAAAGAAAATCCGAGAAAGATTGAATCTTATTTAAATCATATGTAAAAGTTGTGTAAATAATCATTAAAAATGGTTGAGATCTTTTCGTTATCACTTATAGTTATAATTGCTACCTATGATTAATGCCCAAAACAGAGTTCTCGCCATTAAGGAAATAAATTTCCACAGCGAGTAGCTAAAGTCCATTAAAATGGACTTAATACTTCTTCCACTTCTTCTAAGAGGGCGGAAGGTATTACTGTGCAAATAGATTTGCAGGCGATTGTTGTACTTGAAAAAGATTTGTCAGAAGGTGCTGACACCAATAGTTAAAAAATAAAACAAATAAAGAAAATTTCTTTATTTAGTTGGTGATTTTGCTCCCTATATTATAGTGTCAAATATTTTTTAGCGTAGAAAAATATTTTGATAAATTTACTAATTTCCTGGGCTTTGTCAGGGTAAAAATTTCCTGTAGGAAAATTAGTATAACTAATCGAGGTGAGAAATGACAATAGCACTCAATCAAAAAGTTACTCTGGCAAAAGAAGTCTTAGTTCAAGAATTGCAAGGAAAGTCGGCTTTGGCGCATACGGAAAGTCAAGAATATTTTAATCAAAATGAGGTTGGGACACATATGCTGTGGGTACTGACTGAGTCAGAATCTATCCAGGCGGCTTATAACACCCTTCTAGAAGAGTATGAGGTTGATTCACAGCAGTTACAACGAGACTTGCTGAACTACATTGAGAAATTAGTTAAACATAAACTGGTTGAAGTCACTAATTCTTGAAATAGTCACAATTCAAACAGCAATTTTGTCATATAGGGATTGATGGCTAATAAAAGCCACGTATTCCCTATAGACAGACGTTCCGGCGGAACGTCTCTTCCTCACGGACAATTTATTAAGAGAGGTAAATTAAATAATGCGCATACTGATGGTTGCTTCTGGGGGCATTGCCATGATACGCACTTTAAATTGGGCGCTTGAGGCTGGTCACCAGGTTTGGCTACTTTGTCCCCATAACCCCTTTCAACTTTCAAAGGAAACTCCCAAAAATTACGGCTATGTACCCTTTACTCTAGAACTAGTTAATTTTCATGAACTTACAGGCGAGTTACCGAAAGATGAGATAACGCACCAGTTGCTCTTATGGACAGCAGCTTCACAGTTGCGTGCGATCGCCAAAAAATTCCAGCCAGATATTATACACGTCCATGGAATGTTCTTTGGCGCTGAATGTTGCGCTCTTGCTGACCTGCACCCCCTTGTGTGCTCTGCTTGGGGCAGTTTAAATTCTCTGATAGAAATTGAACAAGTGCAAAACCAGCTTTTGAGTAAAGAGGCACGCACTATGCTCAAAACTGCTGATATGCTCATTGTGGAGGCACCAGGTCTGGCAGAAAAATGTCGTCCATGGATGAGCCAATTTCAACGGGTAGAGTTATTACACTTAGGGACGAAAACACAAAATTTTTGCCCCCAACCAGCAAAGTATGTAGCTCAATGGCGGCGATCGCTAGATGTTACCGAGGAAACGACAGTGCTACTCTCGCCTCGTGGGTGGAGTAAAGTTTACAATCATCACCAAATCTTAGAAGCCTATGCACTGGCTTATCCACATTTCCAGAAACCGACAGTACTGACGTTTTTAAAGTTAAGACGTACTAACTCGGTGCAGGAAGTAAAGGAATATTACAACTTCTTCGATTCCAAAGCAAAGGAACTTGGGATGGAGCAGAATATTCGCTGGTTACCCCCAGTGCCACTTGAGATGATGCCGACAGCATACTCCTTTGCGGATGTGGTAATCAATTACCCCATCAGCGATGCTTTTCCTTCAACCTTGGTAGAAGCTGTCGCCTCTGAACGACCAGTGATTACTGCTCACATGCCAGCTTATCGGAATACCTTCGTTGAAAAGTTTTGCACTGTAGTCGAGCCTCACAAGCCCGCCGCTTTGGCAGAAGCACTAGTCGAAGTAGTGAATCGTCCTTCATCAGAGCGAGAAAATCACCTAGCAATGGGAAGACAGTTCATTGTCGAGAATTACGATGAAGCGGCTTCCAAAAACAAGCAGTTAACGATTTACGAAGAAGTGGCGGCATCTTATCAGAAAATGAATAGCTCTGGTCAAGCATAGGAGTAAATACCACCTAGAGTTTAAAACCCCTAGGTCATATTCGTAGAGACGCGATCGCGTCTCTACAGAGAATCTCATGTAGGTAGGGCTATGCCGCCAAGTTGCAGTTGGTGGGCAATGCCCACCCTACGGATTAATCCAAATAAGCGCAACAATCATAAGGAGATTGAAAATGAACCAAACCAAGCACAAACAATCGAAAAAAACTTACACAGCACCAGAACTGACTTTACGCGGTCTGCTACTTACCCCTGAAGATGATTTTACCAAAACTAGCTTGACTCAGACTACTACTAAACCCTCCACAGAAACTACTACTGCATAACACTCTCTGTCTGTCCTCTGTTTGTCAGTCGCTATCAAATAATTGAAAATTAATCTGCGAGAGCGAAAAATGGTTTATTCATTTCTTGAATAAGCCTTTGGTGCATTATCGCATTATATACAACCAGACAAATGACTCAAAATTTATCATCATCAAATCAATCCAATGACTTGGAAATTCAATTTAAGAAAGCAAATGATTGCCAAAGAAGCGGTAAATTAGAGCTAGCGATCGCAGGCTATCAAAAAATCTTGCTTCAGCAACGTGAAACGGGATGTATACGAAAAGTTAGGAGGGTTTTGTCAACAGGCAAATTCTGCCTTTGATTGGGAAATGTGGAAGCGGATAGCAGTGTATTATCCAGTTTGGTATGAGCCACAACCATTAGTTAATTTCCGTGAAAACTTTGGCTTGGGTAGACAGGTGGCTGATAACCTCAAGGCTATTGAAATTTCCCAGGTTTATTTACAGGGTGCCATAGGAGATAAGTTAACGAATAAAGCTAGAGAAAATAATGCTTTATCCGCTTTTTATTCCGCCCAAAAGCAATTGCAACAGGGAGATTATCAGACGGCTATAGCCAACCTACAAGCCGGACTCAAATGTAGTCAATCTGCACAAGTCAAACAGGCATTAATTCTTCTACTGCTGCATACAAAATTTAGTCAATAAAACAGTTATTGAGAACTAATCAGCCCATGCCAAATGTCAGCGTTATTATTACCACATACAAGCGGGCTAATCTGGTTTCGCACGCAATTGAGAGTGTCTTAGCACAAACCTACACTGACTACGAAATCATCGTCGTCAATGATGGCTCCCCTGACAACACAAAAGAAGTCTTAGCTAAATTTGGAGATCAGATTACCGCTATCCATCAGGAAAATCAAGGAGTATCCGCCGCTCGCAATACAGGGATTAGAGCGGCACAGGGGCAGTATATCGCCTTTCTCGACGATGATGACCTATGGCTACCAAATAAGCTAGAAAAACAGATTGCCTGTTTGGAATCAAATCCGAACATTGGTTTAGTCTATTCTGATATGTTCTGTTTTAATGAGAATGGTGTGTTTCCTAATACATGGGAAAAAGCAAATCCCACACCTCCTGTCCAGCAGAGTTGGATTTTATTTTTGCGTAATTTCATCCCGACCCCCTCTGTTGTGGTGCGTCGAGAATGTCTAGACAAGGTGGGTTTGTTTGATGAAACGTTAACGACTTGTGAGGACTACGACTTATGGTTACGGATCACCGAAAAATGGTCTGTTCATTTCTTGAATGAGCCTTTAGTACATTATCGCAGCTCTGCAAACAGTCTCCAGAGTAATGAAGAGCGGATGTTAATTAACTGGTTGCGCGTCAAAGAAAACGCTTTCAACCGCAACCGAGATATACAGCAGAAATTGCCCCTGAATGCTCTCGACCAGTGCTTTTTTCATGGCTACCTGAGCCTTGCCTACGATTATATCAATCGTAGGCAAGGTGAGAAGGCTCGTCAAGCCTTGAAGCGCTATCAACAACTCCGTGGCATTAACAGTACCTCTGAGTGGTTGTGGATGATTAGTTTTCCCCTCCTGAACTCATCTCCAGCTTCTAATTCAGTAACATCCTAAGCAAGTTTTTAACGAGAATGAGTATGTATAGGAATCCTAAATCATTTGTGAAAAATATTAAGTGGTGTAGGGTGGGCACTGCCCACCATATCCGGGTTTTGG
>CAZZYE010000547.1:0-5747 GCA_964658145.1 uncultured Stigonema sp. | reverse complement strand
TAAGGGGAGCCAGCGCGCATGAGGAGGGTTTCCCGACAGAGGCGACTGGCGTGGGCTAGGGGGGATCAAGCCTTAACACCAAGCGTATTTACTTATAAAGCAATACCGTTCAGTTAAGAGTTATCGGTGGGAATTTTAGGCGCTTGTAGAGACGCGAAATTTGAGCGTAAGCGCCGACACGAGTGTCTCCCTCCGTAGGCGACTGGTAAGTCCAGTGCGCCGACACGAGTGTTTCCCTCCGTAGGCAACTGGCGATCTTCGAAGCGGTAGCGATAGCGTTAGCGAGGCACGAGCGTCAGCGATCTTCCGGTACTCCGGCGTCGGAACGAGCGTCACCCGAAGGGCGTCGCGTCTCTACAATAAGTTGACTTATCAGGATAAATTGTATACAGAGATACTTGCTTTTGAAATTTGTTTATGAAATTGTATTTAATCATAAAACATTGAAAATTGTATCGATTTAACGTAGTTTTAAACTCCTAAACTGGCAACGACTAGAACTTTCTTGAATGAGCGTCCGTTGAAACGGACTTGAACTCTTAGCCACGACTAAAGTTAAAGGCAAAGAGTGTAGAATGAAATAGCCCTGTATATTGATGGATAAAAATGAGGTTACTCGATGAATGCTTATAAAACATACATCACGATTGTTGATCCTAAACAGGTGGTTTTATCTGATTTACCGTTTCAACCTGGTCAACGGGTAGAGGTAGAAATTAAAGTTGTGGCTGAGGAGAAATTAGATTTAGCGCAGAGGTGGCGAAATTTACTCAGCAAAACTCAGGAATTACACGCTGACAACCCCTTGACAGATGAGGAAATAAACGACGTAATCGAAGCTGCTCGACGAGGAGCATGAAAAGGCTGGTTATTGATACAAATGTGCTGGTTTCGGCGGCAATTGTTGGGAGAAATCCTCAAGCAGTCATTTTGTATATCATCAGTAATCGAGAGCAGTTTGAATGGGTAGTTTCAGCGGAAATCCTCACAGAATATAAGACGGTTTTAAGTCGGAGTAAGCTCAAGTTAACAGAAGCAGATAAGCAGGAGTGGTTTTCTCTCCTCGAAGATTCTACAACGATAATAGATGTGGGTATTTCTCTAGATTTTCCCAGAGATCGGAAAGATAGCAAGTTTCTGGATTGTTCTGTGACCGCTGGGGCTGATTATTTAATTACGGGCGATCAAGATTTTTCGGAAGCACAACAGTTGATTAATACGCAAATTGTTTCTGTTTATATGTTTATGCAGATATTTAAAATTTTATAAAGTAACTGACCATGGAACAGAATTGGTTTAGAATAACTCAGTAGCATAACTCCCTTCAGATTTGGGTTACCTCCCAGTAGGGCGGATCACCCAATCGTTTCATCAAGAAATCGATGAACGTTTTAACTCGCACAGAATGCCTGCGATTTGGCAGATAAAGCGCGTAAATGCCCATATCCATGTTGGCTTGGGGATGTACCTGAAAATCTGTCAGCACCGCTTGCAACCTTCCGACTTGGATGTCTTCACCAATCAACCAAGTTGGCATCAGGATAAGACCCGTGCCACCCAAACACACCAAGCGGAGTAGCTCAGAATTGCTTGATATTACGGATCCACTCACCTTAACCTCGCAAACCTCAGTATCTCGCTTGAATCGCCAGACGTCATACCCCATAGAATAGGTAAACAACAGGCAGTTGTGGTGTGCTAACTCCTCTGGATGTTTAGGTTTACCATGCTGTGTGAAATACGTCGAACTGCCGCAGACGAGACGTATACGTGAGGCAATCTTGCGGACGATTAGATTAGCACCCGAACGATCAAGATTCCCGATGCGGATGACAACGTCGAGTTCCTCTTCCACCAGATTAGACAATCCATCGCTCAATCTCAAATCCAGCCTGACTTGTGGGTATTGAGCGAGAAAATCATTGACTATAGGTGCAATATGAAGTCGCCCAAATGCAACTGGCATACTGACCTTCAACAGCCCACGCGGAACTTCCTCGGTCTCCGCAACGCATTGGTTCGCCTCCTCCACATCTTGCAGGATACGAACTGCTTTATCGTAGTATTTGCGCCCCTGCGGTGTGAGACTAATGCTGCGAGTTGAGCGATTGAGTAGCTGGGTATTGAGCATATCTTTCAGAGCATTCACCTGACGAGTTACCGAGGATACTGCCATCTGCAACTGCCGCGCAGCTTCCGAAAATCCTTCAGTTTCCACCACTTTCACGAAGGCACGCATAGCTGCAAACTGATCCATCGGCTAAAGTTCTCCTACTTTTGCGCATAACCGGTCACCGGGTCGAGATCGAACAGGCGAGTGATGAATGTGTCGGGATGTTCCGCATCAATGCTGTAGATACCAAGTACCTCGGAAGGAAAATCCTTCAGATCGTACGTGACGATGACATCAACCCGGTCGTGAATCGCTGCGGCAAGAACGTGCCGATCGTCGGGGTCTGGCAACACAAGGTCGTCGATGAGACGCTCGTACCCGACGATGGATGCTCCCTTGACATGCTCTTCCATCAACCGACGAGTTTCCTGGAGTCGTTCAGGAGTAATATCAGGTCGGTCTCGGAGCACCGAGCGAATCCACTCGTCGTGAATCCTGTCGGTCCACCTCGCACGAAAGAGATCGCACGTGGCGAGATACATCAGAAGCCCACGAAGTGCTGCCGGATAGAGAACGTTGGCGTCAAAGAGCGCAGTGAATGTAGTTTGCACAGCTAGTAGAGACCGAGCTTTTGATCGAGTTCCACCATTGCATCAATTGTTTCTCGTCGCTTAGCCCGATTCCGCTCCTTGTACTCCATAAGGTCTTGAAATGGTATACGCCGATGCGTTCCTACCTTTCTGTACGGAAGAACGCTCTTGTCGAGAAGTTCGTCGATCAGAAATTTCCGCGAGACGTTAAGCAAATCGGCAGCTTCCTGGGTGGTAAGCTCGGCGTGGACTGGGACGAGGGTTACCGCGTTACCCGCTGCCATATGCATAAGCACATCAATTAAGAGCCGAACTGATGACTTCGGTAACTCGACGTCGATGCCCAAGTCCTGAATCTGCACCCTGAGACTTCCCTCGACATTCTGCCATACGGTCGCAAGTGAGCGGCTAGACTCCTCGGCTAATCGAATCTCGTCCCTGGATGGTAGGGTGGGTTCGGTGGGAGGAAATGAAGAGTAAGGCATGGAAGGCTTTATGTGGCGAGTTTATCATCATTATAAGTCATAAACGATATAAACGCAAGAATCCATATAAATGATTCTTCACGTAACCTGTTCCACGCTCCCACTCCGGCTACACGAGTAGTCGCCCAACTTATTAGAACTACCATTAAAAACACCGTTTTCTATGTGTGGAACACGCGATGTTCCACGCTCTAAGGCTTGTTCTAGGGGGTCTTTTAACGTTAGTGTAATACACTTGAAATCTCACGTTTTTGAGATGTGGTTATAGGGAATACAGGATGGCTATTGAAGAGGAATTGACGGAGCTTCGGGAGGAACTTGATCGGCTCTACATGAATTTCGTAGTGATAAGCGGGAACGCTGCCTTGATTACTTGCGTGATCTGCAACCCACAGCCGCGAGGCTCTACGAGATAATCAGCCCGCGTGTCTTTGCTTCTCTTGTAAAGGGCGGGCGGAACCCAGCGGCTCGTATACTTTATCCCTGCTTCAACAAAAGCGTAAGATTAGTAAACGAGCAACCACACTTAGAGAGGAGATGGAAAAAAATGGTGAAATTCTCATAGAAGGACAAATACCAGCGGAGATATTAGCCATAATCAATAATTAATAATATTAGCTGTGAGCGAAACATATGTCTGATGAGTTGTCAGCTATTGTGCAGGAGTTGAAAAACTTAGATCCGGAGATTCGGGAGTTAGCGTTGGACAAAATAGGTACAATTAAGCCAAGTAATGCTCTCGACATTATCCTTCCTTTTTTATCAGATGCAGATCCTGAAGTGCGTGGCACTGCGGCTTGTAATTTAGGGGAGGTTCGTGATAGGCTTGCTGTACCGTACCTAATTAATGTAGCAAGAGTTGATTCCCAGGAAAAAGTCCGTGCAGATGCTTTGTTAGCGCTAGCTGAGTATCGAAGTTCTGAAATACTTGATTGTCTACTCGATGAAGTCTATCGTGAAAAACGTTCGAGACGACCTAGACAAGAAGTTGCTAGGCAACTGAGGTACTACAAGACTGAGTCAGCAGTGGATGCATTAATAATTTTACTTCAAGATGAGGACGTTTACGTTAGAATTGCTGCGGTGGATTCGCTCCTTAAACTAAATCGTCCTAGATTGCGTAAAGTTTGGGAAAAGGCAATGGATGATGAGAGCGATTATGTGACGGAGATAGCTTGTCACGCTCTTGCTAATTTAGATCTAATGGTTTCAAAAAAGCCTATATAAAAAGCAGATAGTGTATCAATACTGCTCGGTAATCCCAATTCGTCAACCACCGAACCCTGTAGAGACGCGAAATTTCGCGTCTCTACACCCGTGACAGTCCGATCAACAACTCTTAACCGAACCGTATTGGATAGTGTATCAATTGCCTGAATTGGAAAACAGTTGATAATATCTGAGATAATTGTTATGGCATCGGCTTTTGAAGTAAACTTTTTTCTGGTTAAAACATGGAAAATTTCCCCTAAAACTTGAGTACTGATTTGTAATTCTTGATAATTTTTATTGATAATTTCCTCAACTTTCTGGTACTTCTCTGGTGGCTCTTTGGCGTAGAGATATATCCAGAGATTAGTATCCAGAAAAATCCTACCTGTCATAGAGTTCTTCTCGATTAAATTTATAGTTTGAGGGAAGTTTGAAAGAGTAGTTCTTCGCTCGCTCTAAAAATTGCTTAGTTTTGGATTCTTTGGAATCTTTTATCTCACTAGAATCCCTTGGCTCAAAAATCATAATGTGTACGGTTTTCCCTTCCAGATCAGGACTCAGCTTTTCACTAAGGATCAGATCGCCATTGGTACACGTTGCTTGCACAATCTTGACCATAGCATTTACTTCCTTTTACGACTCACTACTTAACAGCAACGGCGGCATTAACTAACTTACCATCTTCCATATGAACAATGCGATCGGCAATGTCTAAGATGCGGTTGTCATGAGTCACCAAAAGAATGGTACAACCTTGCTCTTTCGCCAGTTGTTGCATGAGGTTTACTACATCTCGACCTGACTTACTGTCAAGGGCGGCGGTGGGTTCATCCGCGAGGACTATTTTCGGACGACTTACTAGTGCACGGGCGATCGCTACCCGTTGTTTTTGTCCTCCTGACATATCATCCGGGTAGTAATTAATCCGATGCTCTAATCCCACCAGAGTCAACATCTCGACGGCTCGAACATGCATCTGTTTTGACGAAATATTCTTGTGCAGTTCCATGCCCATCTTGACATTTTGCAGTACTGTCAGGCTAGCATGGAGGTTGTGCGCCTGAAAGATATAGCCGTTACTGCGTCGCGCCTGCACAAGTTGTCCTGCACTAGCACGGCAAAGTTCTCGTCCTAACACCTGCAAACTGCCAAATTGAGCAGAACGCAACCCACCCACCAACGTCAGCAGCGTAGTTTTACCAGAACCAGAGGGACCTGTCATAATCACAATTTCACCAGCGTTGATCTCCAAGCTAATGTCAAATAGCACTTGTTTGCGGACTTGACCTTGACCAAAGTAGTGGTCGAGATTTTGGATAGAGATGACGGGTTCCATTTGTTAATTGT
>CAZZYE010000546.1:0-5750 GCA_964658145.1 uncultured Stigonema sp. | reverse complement strand
CCTGTTCCCTGTTCCCTGTTCCCTTTTTTTATCAACAATTGATCCTAGCTTGAACAAGTAAAATTAGGTTAACTGTTGTGGGATTGAATCGGCAAAAATTGGAAGCAGCCCTCCATGCAGGGCGTCAGTTTACTTATTTACCATTTTCTTTGCATCTTTTTGAGCGAGTATCTTCAACTAACCAAGTCCTCTGGGAGAAGCTAAAATCTGGGGCTGAACCAGGATGCGTAGTCATTGCCACTCAACAGACAGCTGGACGGGGTCAATGGGGTCGCCAATGGATTTCTCCCGTCGGGGGATTATATCTTTCAGTGGCGATCGCACCCAAACTAGAGGCTATCAACAGCTACCAACTAACTTTGGCTACAGCTTGGGGAATTGCCAGACAATTGCGAGATGGTGGAGTTCCGGTTGGGATTAAATGGCCCAACGATTTAGTCTTGATTTCAATCCCTGATCGGGATTCATACATAAAAACCGCCACCATAGATACCATACCACATTCTCGTACTCCCGATCTGTTGGACACAGATAAAGGGAACAGGGAACAGGAAACTCTTAACAGTGTAGGTTATAGCCGTGGATCTTACCCACTGCAAAACTTACAAACTGTAGAGTTACGGTTCTCCAACTCCCAAGGACTGAGGAAAATCCTAACTCATAACGAGGAACACGAGGTTCCTCACTGTTCCCCGTTCCCTGTTAAGAGTTCCCTTCTTGATGAAAACAGCTATAACTACAAGAAGCTAGGCGGCATTTTGACTGAAACAAAAGTACACAAAGGACAAATTACTCAAGCAGTGATTGGGGTGGGCATAAACTGGGCAAACCCAGTACCAGAAACCGGAATTAATTTAGAAACGTGGCAAGCAAATCAGCATCCTAAACCAATTTCAAGTCTGGAAATGCTAACTTCTCTAGTTTTACTAGGAATAGAATCCGGTATACTATGCCTATTCCAAGAAGGAGTAGATATATTATTATCTAGATATTTAGAGTTACTAACAAATGTAGGTGAGCGGGTAAATGTCAATAATTTTGCCGCCACCGTAGTTGGTGTGACTCACACTGGGGAACTTCATGTTCGCATGGAAACATCTGAACTGAAAACAGTAATAACACCAGAAATTTACCTCCAGCCCGGTACAATCAGTTTGGGCTACCGTAAATCCTCTAAGTAACCAAGAGGCTGTTTAGGCTACTTACAAACAACACAACCAGAACCAATGACGCAGCGCAATCATGGCGATAACCATTTGCACCACCCATGGCAGCGATCGCTGCCAGCACAGAGTCTCTGTTGGCTTAGCAGCTTCAGCCTGCTAAGCAGCGGCTTCGTGTATGCCCAAGAAGCAGCAATAGACAACATCGTTCCCACTGTTGAAAATTCCGGTTCGGCAGCAGTTGTAAATAAAGTTAGAAAATATATTGTTGAGCCTCATCGCAGTGCCTCAGCACCAGAATCGGCTTCACAGCCAGAATTTGCCCAACGCCGAGCTAGACTCAGACAGAGACTAAGCAAGTTAGAAATTTCCCAGCAAGCACCAGTCAGACATCAACCCAAAAATGACGCTTCAACAGACGAGGTAGTGGTCAGAAAGTCAAGACCCCAAGTAGAAATTTCCGCGTCAACGTCGGGTGTTAGAAGTTTGAGAGCTAAATTAGAAGCTTCGCGGCATGTTCCTGTAACCGCAGCGACGCCAACGGCTCCTCGCTCGGATGACGAGAAAGTTCCCCAAGCAACAAAACCGTCAAACAACTCCAATAGTACTGGCGGGGGGATTGCGGAAAAACCCAAAGATTTCAACAACGCCTATATTGACCCCACAGATTACAGCACAAGTGCCACTCATAAGTATGAAGCACCATTATCTGTGGTGTTCACAGAACGCTCCGGTGGTTGTCGAACAATATTGGCACAAGGTGTTTCCGGCAGTTGCGTCAAATCACCCCTGATCTCCTCTCTTCGTCAGCGTCTAGCTGATGCCGATCCGAACCTACCTACCAAGCACGTGCCCAGTTGGATCAGCAGAAGTCAAACTGCGCATTTAGTCAACGTTACCCCAG
Source organism: uncultured Stigonema sp. (assembly GCA_964658145.1). GTDB lineage: Bacteria > Cyanobacteriota > Cyanobacteriia > Cyanobacteriales > Nostocaceae > Stigonema. The sequence goes on along the minus strand of CAZZYE010000546.1, from coordinate 3,683 downwards.
ATCGGCGTGTTTCTCCCAATGAAACCAATACCAACAGTGGATTGCATTCCACTCGCATTGCGAATAGTGGAGACAACACTCCCATACGTTCCACTCGCATTGCAAATAGTGGTGTGACTAAGAGCGACTGGCACCCGAATCGGTTTATCCCCAACAATTTCACCCCCACAACGACAGTTAATTCCGCGCCAAACGCACCGACCGGTGGTGCTTTGCCCGCGCCGATGACCTCTGACAACCTCGCCCCCCGCCCCAGCAATGTGGCTTACAACATCCCACTGGCATCAACATTGCCACAAATTGCTGATGCAGGCAGATTGGTTTATGGTGTTGCGGGATTGATGTTTCCCCTTTCTGTTCCAGCGCCAATTACTTCTTTGTTTGGTTGGCGCGTTCATCCAATCACAGGCGATCGCCGTTTCCACGCGGGAACTGATTTGGGTGCGGCAACGGGAACACCTGTTTTAGCAGCCTACCGTGGTCAAGTAGAGATGGCTGACTACATGGGCGGCTACGGCTTAGCCGTTATACTTAACCACAACAGTGCTCAACAAACACTCTACGGTCACATGTCAGAAATCTTTGTTCAACCCGGTCAGTGGGTAGAACAAGGAACTGTGATTGGGCGAGTTGGCAGTACTGGTAATTCCACAGGTCCTCACCTACACTTTGAGGTGCGTCAGTTGACAGCAGAAGGTTGGGTTCCTGTTGATCCGGGCGTTCAATTACAGTCCGCCCTCAGTCAATTGGTTCAAGTCTTGCAAACAGCTCAGACAACTCAGACAACCCAGCAACCAGGTAGCTAAATTGAGCATTGTGCCAATTTTACATAGATAGGACTTACGCATTGACAGAAATAGTCAAGTATGGGGTGGGTTCGGTAGGGCAGCGGAGCGCAATATTCATTTGGGTAGACAACAAAACCGTAGGGGCGCGGAAACCGCGCCCTTACCACGTGGTCAACTCTACGAGATGAAACGTCCGAATTCCGTTATACACATGATGTTCAATTTGTGAGCGTGCGTAAGTCCTATTCCCTTCCTGTCCGAAGATTACTTATTAAAAAACCGCCAAGACGAGGCAGCGCTGCAGGAGGGTTTCCCCGACCTAGGCGACTGCCGTGCCAATGACGCCAAGGTTCAAAATATGTAATTTTACACTCCTGTTGGGAGTAATAGATCAAAAATAATCCCCAGGTAATGAACCTGGGGATTTGCTTTGCGGTAGTCCTAAATTTGTTGCCAAATTTCATCGCCCCCTCGTCATAGTGGAAAATTTACAATATAAGGGCGGAGTTTACATAACTTTAACGCACATCCCTTCAGAATGCCGTTAGTATTCAGAAGTTTGTTGAGTTTGATACTTCAACTCCGACTTAATATTCAACGCTATGAACAGGACAATACAAAAGGCAGCACTATTTGTGACTGCGTTTCTAGCTGGACTTAGCCAGCTGGGATCAAGGTTTTCAAAGAAAATAAAAAAGAACACGACAATCATCGTGCTTGTTGCAACTACAGTTATGGCAGGGCATACTGTATCGGCGCAACTCGCCCAATCAGGTCCGCAGGCACCCCCTTCTTTGAAGAGTGTATCGGTTCCTGGACCGGATGATAGCGAACTCGCTAAATATATCAAGGATAAGACAGCTGCGATCGCCTTGGGAAAAACTCTTTTCTGGGATATGCAGGTTGGCAGCGACGGTACTCAGTCGTGTGCTAGTTGCCACTTTCATGCTGGAACGGACAGCAGGTCTAAGAACCAGATCAACCCAGGGGCGGATAAGACTTTTGACACAGGAGGCGGACCAAACTATCAGCTGACAGCGGCAGATTATCCATTCCACAATCTGACGGACCCGAACGACCGATCTGCGTCGTTGTCTAAGGATATTAACGACGTTACCGGCTCCGAAGGTATCTTTAAGACCAATTTCAACTCCGTTAATGCCGGCAGTGCCCAGGACAACACGACCGTGCTGCCCGATCCGGTCTTCAATGTCAACGGCACAAACGTCCGTCAGGTGACACCCCGCAACACACCGAGCGTGATTAATGCAGTGTTCAACTTCCGCAACTTCTGGGATGGACGGGCGCAAAACAAGTTCAACGGAGTGAATCCGTTCGGGGATAGAGACAAAAATGCCTATCTCTACAAGACAAGTGGTGTGCTGGGACTGAACCTAGATCAGGTGAAAATTAGCCTGAAAAATTCGGCAATGGCTTCGCAGGCAGTGGGACCATCGCTCAGTGCCGTGGAGGAGTCTGGTAATGGTCGTATATTTCCGGATGTTGGTGGTAAACTTTCTGACAATCAAATCTTGGCGCTGCCAAGAGATTTTGGTAAGAAGCTCGGTGAACTGAAACCTCTGGGCAAGCAGCTGGTGGCAAGTGATGACAGCGTCCTTGGCAGTTTAAGCAATTTCCCCGAAACAGGTCTCAATACGACCTACGCGGACATGATTAAGCAAGCCTTTCAGCCAGAGTGGTGGAACTCTCCTCTGGTAATTAATATCGATGGCAAGGGCGACCCTATTATGACTCCAAATGAGGTCAACCTATTGAATAACATAGACGGTCTGGTAAATCCCGATCAATTGTTACCCCAACAGTACTCCCAAATAGACTACAACTTCTCGCTGTTCATGGGGTTGGCAATTCAGATGTACGAGTCCACACTGGTTTCGGACAATTCGCCCTACGACCAGTACCAAGACGGGAACAAGAACGCCCTGACTGCCCAGCAGCAGCAAGGTCTGAATGTTTTCCTCAACAGCGGTTGCATAGCATGCCACGCCGGAGCAGAATTCACCGCCGCCTCGGTGACAAATGTGCAGAAAAACGGACGAATCACACGCACACCTTCTGGGTCTTACCAGGACACCGGCTTCTTCAACATCGGCATCACGCCTGTCAAGAATGACATCAGTCTTGGCGCTAACGATGGTGTAACACCTGAGTCACGCCCGCTTTCTGAAACACTACTATCCCAGCAAGGTAGCTTCCAGAATGTCTTCGGCGAAGACCCTAATATCACTGTCGGTCCCAACGATACAGTGAATGCGGATGGATTATTTAAAGCACCCGGACTCCGCAATGTGGAGCTGAGTGCCCCCTACTTCCACAATGGCGGAAAATCAACCCTAGAGCAAGTGGTCGATTTCTACAGTCGGGGTGGGGGAGACGCAGATCCCACCGGACCTGCGACTCTCAGAGTGCTTAATCTCAGCGAAGATGACAAACAGGCGCTGGTAGCCTTTCTCCAGTCCCTCACTGATGAGCGAGTCCGGTATGAAAAAGCGCCCTTCGACCACCCGCAGCTGTTCGTCCCTAACGGACATCCGGGAAACCAGAACTCCGTTACCGACGATGGCACCGGGCAAGCTACTGATGACCTGCTGGAGATCCCTGCCGTAGGCTTTAACGGTCGTAACATTCCTGGACCGAAATTCTTGGAACAGCAGCAGTAATTCATGTTGGTTTCGCTTACCCCACCTAAAATGTAGACATCTTTTTAGTATTTATGACTTACCCATTGACAGAAATACTCAAGTATGCTGTTGTTTCGGTAGGGCGGCGGAGCTCTTTCTTTCATTAGGGTAAACCACAATATAACCCAATACCGTTCAGTTAAGGCTTTGATCCCCCCTAACCCACGCCAGTCGCCTGCGGAGGGAAACCCTC
>CAZZYE010000545.1:0-5752 GCA_964658145.1 uncultured Stigonema sp. | reverse complement strand
AGCGCGCATGAGGAGGGTTTCCCTCCGTAGGCGACTGGCGTGGGTTGGGGGGATCTTCGATGACTGAACGCTACTAACAGCAAGCGTATTGTCACATATGGAAGAAACACATTTTTCTTGATTGGCTAAAAAGCTTGCGATATAGGGCTTTAAACAGCCAAAACTATGATGTTGTTGTCAAAGGAGAGAAAATCCAGGTTACTGTTTCAGATTTATCAACAGTAGAGGCAGTGCCTTGTAGACTCCCAGTCGTTGGATCGAAAATAATGTTTGTAATATATGCAGCATACTTTACATCTGTTGCAGCAGGACCGGTCTTTTGTCCAGTTATGCCCTGGTCTGTTGTAAGATTCAATATTGGATTTCCGTTGGCGTCAAAAGTGAGTGAATAGCCGCCACAAACGGTTGCAGCTTCTTCTTCAGAAACCGCTGTCAAAAGTGAGTTGTTCTCATCTAACATGTTGGTACCCAGAGAGTTGTTGTTAATATCTTGGATGGTAGTGCGTTCCTGGGTTGATTTACTGCTGGTATCCTCATCGCTGGCATTTTTTCAATGGGTACGATGAGGTAATCTTAGATCTTGCATCTACTCGATACACCGCCTGGGAAGAAATTCCGGGTTTGTGTAGAGACGCGACCCCCTTACGGGTTCGCCAGTTGCCTAAGGCGGGAAACACTCGTGTCGGTGTGCTGGCTCAAATTTCGCGTCTCTACAAAGGTGGACTAAAAATTGTTTTACAGTCCTATGCGCGAGGACTTAGGCTATTAGCCTACGATTTGGTTTCTCAGGCTGGTGAAAGGTGGTGCAAGATTGGAGGAAGGCTAAAGTTATGCAACTGCATTGCGGTGACATTACTTTATCTTTTAAAAAAGCAAAATAATGATTGATTATTAGTACTTTTTGCAATCAAGAAAGTAAAATAACAATACATTAATGCTTTTTTTAATATTATAGTAGTTGCGATTTGAATGCAACACATTCAAGTGATTGAATTATTGCTGTATATAGCGATCCTAATGAGCGCAGATAAACCCGGTTTCTTTAAGAAACCGGGTTTTTGAAGCTTTGTACGGTAAGCATTGCCTACTGTACTATAGCAATCATATTTGAGTTTCCCCATGTAGAAACCGTACAGTACGGTTTCTACAAGATGTTTGCTATAGTAAAAGCACGACAGTGCCATGCATGACCGAGAATTCTCGCTCTCAAATAATTAAGTATTACGTTTCTTATCTGTAATTGGGTTGGGAAAGTGCGGTAAATTTCATTTTGAGCGTAACTAATGTTTAGTGTAGATGCAATCTATATTTTAAGCAAATATCTGACTAGATAGTTGCTTCCCGTAGATGGGCTGGGTACTTCACCGTTGCTGATTATTACAAATATAAGAGAGCCGATTCACTTATTCATTCCTTGCAAGCCTATGCATTAATGTTTTTTAGATTGTTTTTTTCCGCTGCCGCTGCTACTGTTGTTGCTAGTACTGATTGAACTCTGAAACGCAAAGTCAATTAACTCTTGACTAAGTCCACCATCGAATACTACACCAGATCCGATAATGAATAGGTAAGTATTCAGGTCAAAATTTACCTGAGTGCCTCCGTTAACAACAGCGGATTCTTCTGCTGTGAGGTCTGTAAAAAGTAGGCTCATATTTTCCATCGCTGTATGACTCCAAATCTCTATAGCTATGAGCATAACAGCAGCCCTCAATAGCTTTGGAGCCAAATTTCAAGGTTTCATCATATTTTTGCATTTTATTCAGAAACAAAAAAATTAGATAAAATATTCGTCAAACATGGAAAAATTGCGTTACGGTGTTCCTGTATGGCGCACCCTACAAGGTTGGATATTTTTTTATTTGGACGTTCCCTAATTTTTAGTTAGACAATCAATTTTGTCCTGACAAATACCTTTGCCACATTTGCTCGTAAGCCTTCTCCATCTCCCGCGCAAACTGCTTCCCATTCCACAGTTCTGAAGTTTGCCTTGAGTGTCGCAATTTCCAAGAAATTTGTTCTCTTAAAGTAGCGTCCTTACCTAAGCGCACACCCCACTCTACGTACTCTTCATCTGTCCAAGCAATGCCTTCTGTAATACCAGTATTAATCATCATGGTGTAGCTATTACGAGCCGCAAATTGCTGCCCAACTCTAGTTACTAAAGGGATACCCATCCAGAGTGTTTCTAGCGTTGTCGTCGCTCCATTGTAAGGGTATGTATCTAAGACAACATCAGCAATAGCTAAATTTGCTCTGTGGACAGATTCACTGGGATCTAACTGCAAAAATCGTAGGCGATCGCTACCCACTCCTTCTTCTTCTGCCAACTGCAGAAAAAATCTCTGCACGGCTTCTGTGTCTGCGAACCCTTTAATTAAGAAATAGCTATTGGGAACCGACTTGATGATTTTCATTTGCAGTCGCGCTGTATCGGGGTGACGCTTAAATCCTCTTTGCGCACTGAGATAGACCACGGCATCACTGGGGATATCTAAATGGTCGCGCCGGAGAGTTGGAACACCTACCTCAAAACCATCGATCGCAATATAGGTTTGGGGTAACCTCCAGATTTTTTCTGAATAGTACTCGTCAGCAGATTCTGGCAAAACATAAGGATCAGCAATAAAGTAATCAACTGCTGGTATTCCGGAAGCATCCCAACCCAACCATGTTGCTTGAACCGATGCGGGTTTTAGTGCCATGATTTCACAAGCAACATCTACGGTGATGCTATCAAGGTCGATGAGAATATCAATTTCATCCTGGTAAATTTGTTTAGCAATGTCTTCACCATCAATGCCACCTTGATAAGCTTTCGTGACTTGCTGGGCATACCATTGTTGTAGCGGATCTTTTCCCTGTTTATGATTAATGAAATAGGCATAAATTTGAAAGCGATCGCGATCGTGATACTGAATCAGCCATCGTGCTAGCCAGCCCACAGGATGTATGCATAGGCAATGAGATAAGTATCCAATTTTAAGTAGCTTTGTGCTACCTCCTAATACGCGCTGTCTATATTGCTGGACTTGTTTACTGGCATAATTTTCTACATTCATCTGACCTATTTGAGCTAATTGATTCTGATTTTGTCTATTTCTCTTGGGATCATCTTGCAAATAAGGTGCAAAATAGTTGGAATTAAATAGACGCAGAACACTAACTCGGTCAATATCTGTAGGTTGTTCTTTTATCAGAGACTTCAGTAGAGATTCCTGCTGCTGCAAAACTGCATAAGCTTCCTGCCAATTGTCAGGAGCATCCATCAATCCCCGTAGCAGCAGTTGTACTGCATATAATTGATCGGGTAATTTATCTGTTGAGGAATAGCACAACTTAGCTGTCTCTATTCCTTTAAAATAATCACCAGCATTTATATAAAAACCAGCCAAATGGCGCAAAATTTCTGTATTATTAGGCTCTAGACGTAAACCAAGCTCAAGCAGGCGTGCTGCAGTTTTTGGTTGCCGCAGCGAGTGGGCAACTTTAATTGTGGCTGGAATCAATATGTTGATGAAAGAATTAGGCTCGCGAACATGGACAAGACTTGCTTCGACAAAGTCCAAGACGGCAGGATGCAAAGGAGCGTAATTGAGAATCCTCTCTAACGCCTGCAACAATAGCTGAATATCGACAATTTGTTCTGACTGAATTAACTCAATCACCCCGTCGCGTTTTAATTCTTCCCCTGTAAACGTTTTCAGCTTCATAGCTAGGGCGATCAGATAAAGCAGATTTTTGAGATCAGTAGGAGTAATTTCCCGCAGGCGTTGGCGAATTGCCCAAGCAACTGTGTAGTCTGCAAGCGTCTCCCTTCGTTCCGCTTCCCTTTGCAGAACCTCGATGAGTTCAACTGTCCATTGCTTAACCTGTTCTGGCTCTCCCTCAGCCATGCCCAACTTCCAAGTTGTCTGCGCTTCAACCTCTTGCCCCTGCAATAGCAATATTAATCCTAAGTTCCAGTAGTGAGATTTGACTTTCGGTTCTGCTTCAATTGCTTGCTTATAGCAGTGAGCAGCCTGAGTGTAGTCGCCTTTCAAGAAATATTGCTGAGCTTGCTGCTCTCTTGGGGTGAGATCAGTATGAAGTTGCATATAGGATTCCTATTTGATTTTTGAAATACAAGTAGGGTGGGCACTGCCCAGCAAAACCCAGGTCTGGTGGGCAGTGCCACCCTACACCACTTAAAATTTTTCACAAATGATTTAGGATTCCTATAGAAGTCTTAGGTAAGAATTTTCAGTAAAATGTAGCCGCTCTTTTCAAGGGGGGCTAACAAAACCGAGTTTCTGCTCTTATTCCCCCCTTTTTTACCTGACCACCACAAACCGTATCAGGTTCTTAAATAAAGCACTGGAATACCGTAAGATGTTCCAGTGCTTTGTCTATTCACAGTACAGTACAGTCTAGCTACTCTGTTTGTACCCGAAAACTTTGTCGAATTACCTCTTGAAAAGAGGTCTATATTCGCTGCTGGATAGTTAACCATCCAATATTTGATGATTTCTGTTAATACTAACTAAGTCCTAGTAACGCCGCCAAATTTAGGTTACCAGGAGGTACGAGACTAACGCTAATACTTACTGGACCGTTGGAAGCGGATAAAACTCCAGTTTGAGATACAGAAACAGGAGTAGAAGTAGAATTAGAAGTATTAGGTTCGGTATCAGTAACGGTTAGTGTACTCGTATTCAGGTAATTAAGTATTGCACTTAAGCTTACTCCACCGCAGACCGTAGCAGATTCTTCTTGAGAAACCGCTGTAAAAAGCGATTGTTTATTGTTGGTTTCCATTGTTTTTTCACCTCAACTATTCTGGTTATTTCAGGAGTGTAAATAATGGAAAATTTCAAACTGTTCCATTATTTACTACTTCTTAATTATCCATCAATATCCGGAATTTTTCCATAATTTTTCGACAGATTAACTGAATATTGTGATCTGAAAATTATGAGTTATTTTACCCTAATTTCTCGTTCTTCTTTAACTCATAACTTTCGGATATTATGACTTATCAAATCTCATTACTGATCTGAGTAGCTCTCAGCAGCTACTAGTTTGTTTTTGAAGTCATTGAGGTCAATACCATATGCTGCCGCAGCATCCAACAAACTATTTGGTTCTGAATAAATTAGAGGGCTATTGAAAGTGATAGAAAGAAAAAAACCACCACAAACAGTAGCAGAGTATTCTTCACTAATCACTGTAAAAAGCGATTTTTTCTCAGATGTTTTCATTGTTATTTACCTAGCACTTTAATCAGGTAATTAGAAATGGTATCTAGTCCTGGTAGTAAAGGATTAGGCGTATTAGGAGTATTGCTAGAACTACCAGAGTTAATATTCGCCGCTATTACCGCATTGTAGTAAAACGATGCTTGTCAAACAAGTTGGTTACCCAAATTACTAACCACATCAACAGTACAACCCGTTATAGTAGTAGATTAATCTACTGTAATTTCAGTGGATAGCGTAGCATTGTCGATTAGATCCATAATAAATAACTCTCCAGAAACACGGGAGTGGGGAGTAGGCGGAATGTGTTCCATTCATAACGGGCAGTGCGCCGCTCGTGGGGCGCTACTAAGTCACAATTAGTATTATTTGCTTTAATATAGTCATCATGGCATCTTTTTCAGGTATGCCGTGATGACTATATTTAGCGGTTAAGATACATAACCTTAGAGTAAAAGTCCTACCTAATTCCGGAAGATTTCCAGGCGTTTAGGCTTACATTAGAGAATAATAGC
>CAZZYE010000544.1:0-5754 GCA_964658145.1 uncultured Stigonema sp. | reverse complement strand
TACCAGCCCTAACTATAAAAGGAGTGCAACTTACATTATTAAGTTTCTGTTACATATATGTGAGTAAACACTCTTAAATTAAGTTAACAAATCTTAAAATATATTTAGTTTTTTATATCGTTTTGTGTCAGATAGACGACAAAATGCCCACTGAGTAAGCGTTTTCTGATAAAAACAACTCAGATTGCCATATAGAGTTCGTCTGAGTAACTGCTTTTGCCGTAGACGCCCAATAGTGCGTCTGCTTGCATTAATAGTATTACTTACATTAAAGAACACGCATCAAAGGAGCCGAGGAAGCATGTTCACCCACGTCAAGTCCACCATTAGATATATTAAGCCTGATAACTTGCGCGGACGACGTTTAATCAAGGTGGTCTATGTCGTGCTAGAGTCCCAGTACCAGAGTGCATTGTCACAAGCGGTTTGGGCGATTAACGAAAATAATCCTAACCTAGCGATTCAAATCAGTGGCTACTTGATTGAGGAACTCCGAGATCCAGAGAACTACGAGGAGTTCAAACGGGAAATCAAGGATGCCAATATTTTTATAGCTTCACTGATTTTTATTGAAGACTTAGCCCAGAAATTAGTAACAGCAGTAGAACCGCACCGCGATCATTTGGACGTTGCCGTAGTCTTCCCTTCTATGCCAGAAGTGATGCGCCTCAACAAGATGGGCAGCTTCTCTTTAGCACAGTTGGGTCAGTCTAAGAGTGCAATAGCACAATTCATGCGAAAGCGCAAGGAAAAATCCGGCGCGGGATTCCAAGATGGAATGCTGAAACTACTAAGAACGCTGCCGCAAGTGCTGAAGTTCCTGCCAATGGAGAAAGCACAAGATGCGCGGAATTTCATGCTTAGCTTTCAGTATTGGCTGGGTGGTTCTCCAGAAAACCTGGAAAACTTCTTACTGATGCTAGCTGACAAATATGTATTAAAAGGTGTAGAGACACTGAATTTGGCGTCTTTACAATATAAAGAACCAGTTGTCTATCCTGATATGGGGATTTGGCATCCTTTAGCTCCCACAATGTTTGAGGATGTTAAAGAGTACCTCAACTGGTACACAGTCCGCAAGGATATAACCAATGATTTGAAAGACCCGTTAGCACCTTGTATTGGGTTGGTACTGCAACGCACACATTTAGTTACAGGTGATGATGCCCACTATGTAGCAATGGTGCAAGAACTAGAAGCAATGGGCGCACGGGTGATTCCTGTGTTTGCCGGGGGTTTGGACTTCTCTAAACCTGTAGAAGCCTACTTTTATGAACCAGCTACCAAGACGGTACAAGTAGATGCAATAGTTTCACTGACTGGTTTTGCTTTGGTGGGTGGACCAGCAAGGCAAGACCATCCGAAGGCGATTGAGACGCTGAAGCGGTTGAATCGTCCTTACATGGTAGCGTTGCCTCTGGTATTCCAAACAACAGAAGAATGGATTGATAGTGATTTGGGGTTACACCCAATTCAGGTGGCTTTGCAAATAGCAATTCCGGAATTGGATGGGGCGATAGAGCCGATAATTTTGTCAGGACGGGATGGAATGACAGGGAAGGCGATCGCCCTGCAAGATCGAATTGAAGCCGTTAGCCAACGTGTTCTTAAATGGGCTAACCTGCGCCGCAAGCCGAAGCTGCAAAAGAAAGTTGCGATCACTGTTTTCAGCTTTCCACCAGACAAAGGCAACGTCGGCACTGCAGCTTACTTGGATGTGTTCGGCTCAATTTTTGAGGTGATGAAAGCCCTCAAGAATAATGGGTATGACGTGCAAGACTTGCCAGCAAGTACCCAAGAGTTGATGGAACAAGTCATCCACGACGCCCAAGCGCAGTACAATAGTCCTGAACTCAACATCGCCTACCGGATGTCGGTGCCTGAATATGAAGCACTCACACCCTACTCCCAACGGCTAGAAGAGAACTGGGGACCACCGCCAGGACATCTCAACAGCGATGGGCAAAACCTGCTAATTTATGGTAAACACTTCGGTAACGTGTTTATCGGTGTTCAACCGACATTTGGTTACGAAGGCGACCCGATGCGGCTGTTGTTTTCCCGTTCTGCAAGTCCTCATCACGGTTTTGCCGCATACTACACCTACCTAGAACAGCTTTGGAAAGCTGACGCCGTATTGCACTTCGGCACTCACGGTTCCTTGGAATTTATGCCAGGGAAACAAATGGGGATGTCTGGGGAATGTTACCCAGATAACTTGATTGGTACAATTCCCAATCTCTACTACTACGCGGCAAATAACCCCAGCGAAGCGACAATTGCTAAGCGTCGCAGCTATGCGGAGACAATTTCCTACTTAACTCCTCCGGCGGAAAATGCCGGATTGTACAAAGGTTTGAAGGAACTCAGTGATTTGATTGCTTCTTACCAAACCTTGAAAGACACTGGACGCGGCATACCAATCGTTAACACCATCATGGATAAATGCCGGATGGTGAATTTGGATCGGGACATTGCCTTGCCGGAAACGGATGCCAAAGATATGATCGCCGAGGATCGGGATAATATTGTTGGTATAGTGTACCGCAAGTTGATGGAGATTGAATCGCGACTGTTGCCTTGTGGATTACACGTGATTGGGAAACCTCCCACCGCCGAGGAAGCAATTGCTACCCTAGTCAACATTGGCAACTTGGATCGTGCAGAGGACGAAATTCTCAGTTTGCCGCGAATTATTGCCAGCAGTATCGGGCGAGACATCGACGAGATTTACCAAAACAGCGACAAAGGCATTTTAGAAGATGTCCAGTTGCTGCAAGACATCACAATGGCAACTCGTGCGGCAGTGACCGCCCTTGTGAAAGAGCAAACTGATGCTGAAGGCAGGGTTTCCCTTGTTTCCAAGCTCAACTTCTTTAATATGGGTAAAAAAGAGCCTTGGGTGCAAGCAATTTTGGATTTGGGATTTCCGATTTTAGATTCTAATTCCCAAATCCCAAATCCCAAATCTAAAATCCAAAATCTATTTGAGTATCTGGAATTCTGCTTGCAGCAAGTTTGTGCTGACAACGAACTGGGAGCATTACTCCAAGGGTTAGAGGGCGAGTACGTTATACCAGGACCAGGTGGCGATCCCATCCGCAACCCGGATGTGTTGCCCACAGGGAAAAATATCCACGCCCTCGACCCCCAGTCAATCCCCACCACTGCTGCTGTACTATCAGCAAAAATTGTCGTAGACCGACTTTTGGCACGTCAAAAAACAGAAAACGGCGGCAAGTATCCGGAAACAATTGCCTGTGTGCTTTGGGGAACAGATAACATCAAAACCTACGGGGAATCACTGGCACAGATTATGTGGATGATTGGTGTGCGTCCAGTTCCCGATGCTTTGGGAAGGGTGAACAAGTTAGAATTGATACCTCTAGCAGAGTTGGGACGCCCCCGTATTGATGTGGTGATCAACTGTTCGGGAGTATTCCGCGACTTGTTCATTAACCAAATGAACCTGCTGGATCAAGGCGTGAAAATGGCAGCGGAAGCAGATGAACCGCCATCGATGAACTATGTCCGCAAACATGCCCTCCAGCAAGCAGAGGACATGGGCATTAATTTGCGTCAAGCAGCGACTCGCGTTTTCTCCAATGCTTCTGGTTCCTACTCGTCAAATATCAACTTGGCGGTAGAAAACAGTACTTGGGACAGTGAAGCCGAGTTGCAGGAAATGTACTTGAAGCGGAAATCTTTTGCCTTCAGTGCTGATAGCCCCGGTACGATGGAAGAATCGCGGCAGATTTTTGAAAGCACCCTGAAAACTGCTGAGGTGACTTTCCAAAATCTCGACTCTTCCGAGATTAGCTTGACGGACGTTTCTCACTACTTCGATTCTGATCCCACTAAGCTTGTTGCCAGTTTGCGAGATGATGGTAAAGCACCAGCATCTTACATTGCTGATACGACGACAGCTAACGCTCAAGTGCGTACTTTATCAGAAACCGTGCGTTTGGATTCCCGTACCAAGTTGTTAAATCCCAAGTGGTATGAAGGGATGTTGTCTCACGGTTATGAAGGTGTGCGGGAGATCTCGAAGCGGTTGGTCAATACGACCGGTTGGAGTGCAACTGCTGGGGCTGTGGATAACTGGATATATGAGGATACCAATTCCACGTTTATTCAGGATGAAGAGATGCGCAAGCGCTTGATGAATCTCAATCCCCATTCTTTCCGCAAGATTGTATCAACTTTGTTGGAAGTTAATGGTCGCGGTTATTGGGAGACGAGTGAGAGCAATTTGGAATTGCTGCGCGAGTTGTATCAGGAGGTTGAGGATCGGATTGAGGGGATTGAGTAGGTGATAACCCAATACCGTTCAGTTAAAGCGCTGATCCCCCCTAGCCCCCCTTAAAAAGGGGGGAACAAGCCCCCCTTTTTAAGGGGGGTTGGGGGGATCTTCAGGGAGTAAACGTTACTAACTGAACCGTATTGGGTTATAAGCATGTAGAGACGCGATCGGTCGTGTCTCTACACGTCTGAAATTCTTATCAATAACGCTTAACCGAACCGTTAATCCAAGTCTGTTTTAACCCAGACTCCTTTTTTTCAATTTTATACTAGTACTTTACCTTCACATTTAAGTTGTGAACAGAAGTTATGTTAACGAACCGCCAAGAACGCAGAGGACGCAAAGGAAGAGAGGAGTTTATAACGTAATATATGTCACTTTAAAGGATTACGAATATATCCCCACTTGTTGCTATCTGTAATTACTCCTATTAAACCTTCAGAAGATGGTTGACAAGCAGAAAATTGAGGTTTTATGACCTCAGAACCAGTTTCATTAACATAGCCGCACTTGTATCCAGTATCTCTCCTTGCAAGCCCTTCTTTAAATGAATAAGATTCTCTTGATGCTAACCATCCTCTAGAATCAGCAATTTGTTCTAAAGTAGAAATTTCTCTTCTGGCATTAACTACCTTTTGCCCATTTTTGTCAATATAACCCCATTCCTTACCAATTTTAACGAGTGCTAGCCCTTCTTTAAAGGGTTTAGCTTCCTCAAATTGGAGAGGAATTACTGTTTGACCTGTTTTGTCAATATATCCCCAATACTTGTCAATTTTTATATTTGCTAGTCCTTCCTTGAAGGGCAGGGCATCATCAAATTTTGGTGTAATTGCAAAGATAGCATTGATGGCAAAGTAAACACTGATAACGATATAAATTACTGCAAATAATAGACCGCCTCCTAGACCTAAACCAACTAGTATTGCGTTGAATCGTGATTTTTTGGCTGACAATAGCATAGGTTTAAACTCTCTAATTATGATTAGAAAAATTTTTTTTGTGTTATTATTTGTATTTGTAAACGAGACAAAATATTAAATATATTTTGGTTGTGAACAGAAGAAATTTGAAATTTTATGCAGATGTGCAGAGGGATTATAAACCAATTTTGTTAATAATCTATTGAGGCATACTGTACTAATTTTACCTTTACGGTCTGATTAACAAGTCTTCAGACTGACGATATTTTGCAATTAATTTGCGCCGCTTAATTTGTGGATAAAATATCATGTATAAGACGGGTAACCCAGTTCCTGATAGGCTTAAGAAAATCAATGGATTGAGCAAGCCTACTATTAAGCCAATACCTACACTAGCTCCAAGTCCTGCTATTAGTAGTAAAAGTACAGATGTAAATAAATCCTCAGCTAAATTTATTGCCCAAACCAGTACTTTATATGTAGTCCTAAACATAGCCAAAGCGACAGCCCAACCCACAGCAAAAGCGA
>CAZZYE010000543.1:0-5754 GCA_964658145.1 uncultured Stigonema sp. | reverse complement strand
AATTAGCAATTAGCAATTAGCGATTACTGGCGCAAAAGAAGGTTTGTGGTTAAATTGGAAACGTTATTGTACTGATGAACGCAGGTCAACCAATCTTCTTTAACCGATGAATAGCTTTTCTATGAACACATCCCATTCTCACGAGGAAAGTTTACAGCAGACTCCTCTTGGTCAGTTATGTGGTTCCAAGCATTCCCACCGCGATCGCTACGAAATTTTGCGCATATTGGGTAGAGGTGGTTTTGGTGTCACGTTTTTAGCCCAAGATACGGTGTTACCTGGGAGTCCGCTTTGTGTGATTAAACAGCTTTGTCCTCAGACGACTAATTCCAAAAGCTGGGAACTGGCGTGCGATCGCTTTGAAAAAGAAGCAAAAACCTTGGGTCAATTGGGTAAGCACTCTCAGATTCCCATGCTTTTAGACTATTTTGGAGCGAATGGGGAATTTTATCTGGTTCAAGAATACGTGCGGGGTTACACCTTGGCACAGTTCGTCAGACGAACTGGTCCCAAAGGTGAAGCCGCAGTTAAACAGTTTTTACGAGAACTGCTGTTAGTATTGCAGTATGTTCATAAAAATCATGTCATTCATCGGGATATTAAGCCCCAAAACTTGCTGCGATGTGAAGATGATGGGCGGTTAGTGCTGATAGATTTTGGAGCAGTGAAAGAGGAATTGGTGCAGAATAATGAAACCACAAATTTTGTGGGGACAGTAGGATTTGCTCCACCTGAACAGTTTTCTCTACGTCCAGTATACGCCAGTGATATTTATGCAGTGGGTGTGACTTGTCTTTATTTGTTAACGGGAAAAGCACCCTTAGAATTTGATCATGACCCGAAAACAGGTGAGATATATTGGCAAAAAGAAGTACATATTAGTGACACTTTTGCTCATATTTTAAGCAAAATGTTGAAGATTTGCATACAGGAGCGCTTTCAGTCAGTTGATGATGTGATTCGGGCTTTAGGCATGGAATCGTATTTGCCTACTTTGGTTAACTGTTTAACCACCCGAAAATTCAAAGATGATCCTAAAATAACAAGCAAAGAAATTTCCCACGGATACTTGCCGCCTGTAGCAAAAACTGCAAATGCCATTCGGGAATGGAAAGAAAAGTTAAAGGCAAAGAATTCGCCAGATAAGTTAAAGCGCTTTTTGCCTCAAATATCAAGTTAATAATAAAAAAAACCGATTTATACCAATTCCAAAAATGATTGCTACAAATGAATACCTTGGTAGGGGCGCTCTTGCGGACATAGGTGTCAACTTAACTTTGAAACCCTTGTAGAATGCTATCCAAAGCCGATAACATATAGCAAATTCTCGCAATAATATCGAACTTTTAGGAATTTAGAAAGCCCTTGGCGCACACTCACCAAGGGCTATTTTTCTTAGCCACTAAAATTTTTAAGCAGCGTCATCTCTAGTAAGCTTTTTAGCCTGAATAGCCTGAGCTAACTCATCCCCTCCTTCTTCAGGCAAATAAAATACGCGATTTTGTTCATTTTCATCTTTGTCTATCAAGGCATTAAAAGCTTGAGTGTCGTTCGGATGCCGTTTAAGGTAAGCTCTCAGTTCCGATTTATTCATTTCTTCAAAATTAGGTGTAGTCATTGCTCAAATCTCCAATTGCCATCACGATTAATCGTTATCTGAATGTCTTGAAAGTCTTCGCCAGCAATTATGTAAATGTTTTTTGTTCGCTCATCTAATCTAACCATATAGATAGGCAGCAACATAGCAGTAATTTGCTTTACATCGCTCGTGCGCGGTGCTTACTTGGAACATCGATGCAAAACTCTAATTGGCATCCAGGTACTGTGGTCAGTGTCGTTAAAATTACATGACAAGAGTGAGCGATCTTAAGAACCTGGAGGGACTCGTCAGATTGCTTTATAAGTTCTTTTTAATACCGAGTATCTGGCAAATATTTCAGTAAAGCTTTTATTGTCAGAAGATGATTTTTTTTGATGGAAATTCTGTATAATAAGGGGAAAATTTAATCATATTAAGAATCATCTCGGGGGAAAATGTGCATAATTTCTCATGCAGTCGTGTGTCGTAAATCATGATTTGCTGCCTAAATCCTGATTGCCCAAATCCCCTCAATCCTGACGGAAAACAGTCATGCCAAGCTTGCAGAACTTCACTGGTATTACTGCTGCGAAATCGCTTCCGTGTCATCAAAGTGCTTTCAGATGAGGGTGGATTTGGCAGAGCCTATCTAGCAGAAGATATAGATAAATTAAATGAACGCTGTGTCATTAAGCAATTAGCACCAAAATTCCAAGGAGATTGGGCGTTGACAAAAGCGATGAAGTTGTTTCAAAAAGAGGCTCAGCGCCTGCAACAACTTGGAGAACATCCGCAAATTCCGACCCTATTGGCTTATTTTGAGGAAGACAAATACTTGTATTTGGTGCAACAGTTTATCGATGGGCAGAATTTGTTAAACGAGTTGCAACAAAAAAAGGCGTATAGCGATCTTGAGATTCAAGAACTTTTGCTAGATTTACTACCCGTCCTCAAGTTTATTCATGAACATGGAGTCATTCACCGCGATATCAAGCCACAAAATATTATATACCGTAAAAGCGATCGACGGTTTTGCCTGATTGATTTTGGTTCCTCGAAGCAACTTACGGCAAGAGTACAGATGAAACCGAGGACGACTATTGGTTCACATGGCTATTCTTCTATTGAACAAATAAAGGATGGTGCAGCATACCCAGCTAGTGATTTATTCAGTTTGGGTGCTACTTGTTTCCATCTGCTGACTGGAATTTCCCCTTTTCAGTTGTGGATGGAACATGGGTATGGCTGGGTACAAGATTGGCGGCGATATTTGAGAAGTCCGGTTAGTAGTGAATTAGATCGGGTTCTCGACAAGCTGTTAAAAAAAGATATTCAGCAACGCTATCAATCTGTAAATGAAGTCATTGGGGACTTGACTCCACAGATGCCGCTACTAACAACAGGGGCAGTTCCCGTCACACCGCCACCAACTCAGTTACTATTCTTACCAAGAAAATATGCAATCCTGAGAAATTTACTTTTGTCAGGTACTGCCATAGTGTTATTGGGTTCGGGGAAATTTTGGTATCGAAAATATCTCCATCTTGAAACTAGAATTTCCTCTATTCTGACTCAACCGAACCCAACCTTAACCAATAAAGAAGAGCTAGTGAGTCAGCCTTTCCAGACTCCCTTGGAAAAGTTTTTCTTAGATCACACCTTTAATGAACATTCTAACCCAATATTGTCCGTCGCCATCAGCCCAGATGGTAAGACTATTGTCAGTAACAGTGATGACAACATTAAACTGTGGAGCATAGCTACAAAACAGGAAATCTGCGCCCTCAACGGTCATCGCGACAAAGTTAATGTTGTCGCTATCAGCCCAGATGGACAAATCCTTGCCAGTGGTAGTGAAGACAAAACTATCAAACTATGGAATTTAGCAACGGGACAGGACATCCAGTCGCTGGTAGGGCATTCTAACTCCATTCATGCCCTCGCCTTTACCCCAACCCCCAGCAACAAAAGTTCTTCCTTATCTTCCCCTCGTTTCGGGGGGAGTGAGGGGGGTGAGGGGAGCGAAGGGGGGATGCTTGCCAGTGGGAGTGATGATCATACTATCAAATTGTGGAATTTAGCAACGGGAGAGCAAATCCGTACACTGACAGGTCATTCATCCTCGGTTAGATCTGTCGCCTTCAGTCCCGATGCCAAGATCCTTGTCAGTGGTAGTCTTGACAAAACTATAAAAGTGTGGAATGTAGCAACAGGAAAGCTGATCCGTACACTGCCATTTTCAGGCAAGGTGATTTCCGTTGCTATTAGCCCGGATGGCAAAACCCTCGCTAGTGTCAGTTTTGATAGAACCATTAAACTGTGGAATTTGGCAACAGGAGAACAAATCCGCACACTGATAGGTCATTCTGGTAAGGTGATCTCCATCGCCTTCAGTCCCGATGGACGAACCCTTGCTAGTGGCAGTTTTGATAGAACTATCAAACTGTGGGACCAGGTAACCGGAAAGCCAATCCGCACTTTGGTAGCGCATTCCGACTCGGTTAATGCCCTCGCCTTCAGCAAAGATGGAAAAATTATGATCAGTGGTAGTGAAGATAACACGATCAAAATTTGGTCAGTATCTCGTAAGTAGGATGAGTTATGTAAAAAATCCGGAATACTTTTGATGCGATTGGTAAATTAGTTTATTCCCACAAAAGTTAGGATGTTTTCATTTTGTCAACGTCTCAGGATATCAATTGTGCATTAATACAGTTTAGTATTGTTGTGTTTCAATTCTTCGTAAGGGTTAACACGCAACTACCCTGTTACTTTTGTAAAATTGGATTTGTAATTCAAAATAGTTAATTAAATAACAATTTACGAATGATGAGTTACAAATTATTTTTGAAAGAGCTAGAAATGTATCTAACTAGACCATACTCTGTCCTATGGGACTGTGTCATAATTTTAGTCGAATGAGAAGAGTTATCACATGTGCCGCGATCGCGCTTTTGGGATTTGGGGGAGTTTGGTATTGGCAATCTTCTCCAGCAGCAATCAATATGTCTTCTTCTCACAGTGAGTCTCCGAAGACCGCTTTGAGAATTTCCGTTGACTTCACTTTAGGTGGACACTCCAATGCAGTTTTCGCTGTTGCTATTAGCCCAGATGGCAAAACCCTTGCCAGTGTCAGTGGCGACAAGACTATCAAACTGTGGAATTTAGCTACAGGAAAGGTACTCCGCACACTGACGGGACACTCCGACTGGATTAATTCCGTCGCCTTCAGTCCTGATGGCAACACCCTTGCCAGTGGCAGTACAGACAAGACTATTAAGCTGTGGAATCTAGTTACAGGAGAAGAACTCCGTACACTTAAAGGACATTTAGCCTCGGTTCAGTCGATCGCCTTCAGTCCTGATGGTATGACCCTTGCTAGTGGTAGTTGGGACCAGACTATCAAACTATGGGATTTGGCGGCGGGAAATGTCATCCGGACTCTTAAAGGGAATTGCGATGTGATTAATTCCGTCGCTTTCAGCCCCAATGGTAAAACGCTTGCTACTGGCAATTACTTTGATAGTTCCATCAATTTATGGAATTTAGCCACTGGGAAAGAAATTCGCACTCTCAAGGGTCATTCCGAAGCTGTTAATTCCCTTGCTTTTAGTCCAGATGGTGAAACTCTTGTCAGTGGGAGTTGGGACAATACCATCAAAGTGTGGAATTTGGTAACAGGAGATGACATCCATACACTGGCAGGGCATACCAACAGGGTGGCGTCTGTCGCCATCAGCCGAGATGGAAAAACTCTTGCCAGTAGTAGTTGGGACAAGACTATAAAACTGTGGGATTTGACAACAGGACAGGAAATTAGCACCCTCACAGGGCATTCCGACCGGGTTTGGTCTGTCGCCATCAGTCCGGATGGCAAGACCCTTGCTAGTGGCAGTTTTGATCAGACTATCAAGATTTGGCGGTTGTCTCCACAAGGAGTTAGGAGTTAGGAGTTGGAGATCTGTTAATGCCCTTACCCGATCGCCTGCGCGAACATTATGCAACTCCGAAGGAGGATTAATTGCATTAGCTAATATTGTACGTGATATTGACAGGACAAGGGTTCTGCCTCACCACTACTTCCATATCAGTACCGAAAGCTGCACCCTCTTCTATTTACACTTGGCCAAATACATTCCTGGTCATTATAAATATAAGAACCACGATTACCGCCG
>CAZZYE010000542.1:4471-5768 GCA_964658145.1 uncultured Stigonema sp. | reverse complement strand
CGATTAGCTATTAGCCATTACCAAACTAGATACTTTGAAATTGATTGGCTGTCGGGTGGAGATAGGGCAGTTCGGGAATTTGTGCCACTATAGCTTTACCGATCTCAATTGAAGAAGTAGCGGCTGGCGAAGGAGCATTGCAAACATGGACGGAGTTTTTACCTTGAACAATCAAAAAGTCGTCCACTAACTTGCCATCGTTCATCAATGCTTGAGCGCGGACACCAGCGTGGGTAGGAACTACATCTTCTGCTTGGACTTCAGGAATGAGTTTTTGCAGACTTCTGACAAAGGCTGCTTTACTAAAGGAGCGAATGATTTCCTGAATTCCTTCGTCTGCATGTTTTGCTGCTAGTTTCCAGAAACCAGGGTAGGTCATGACCTCAGCAAAATCACGCAAGTCGAAGTCTGTTTTATTATAGCCTTCGCGCTTGAGGCTGAGAACTGCATTTGGTCCTGCATGGACACTACCATCAATCATGCGCGTAAAGTGAACACCCAAAAAAGGAAAATCAGGATTGGGAACCGGGTAAATTAAGCCTTTGACTAAATAACGTTTTTCCGGTGTCAGTTCGTAATATTCTCCCCGAAAAGGTACGATTTTAGCTTGGGGATCGACTTTACCTAATTTGGCAATGCGATCGCTATGCAATCCAGCACAATTAATCACAAAGCGAGTTTCAAAGGTTCCGTTATTAGTTTGGAGTACCTGATTGTCGCCACTGGTTCGTATTCTCTCTACTTTTGTATTGAGACGTAGTTCTCCCCCCTGCTTTTCAATGATTTCAGCGTATTTAAGGCAAACTTGCTTGTAATTAGCTATACCAGTAGAAAAGACTTGGACTCCCCCTACGCAGGTGACATGAGGTTCTATTTCCAAGACTTCTTCTCGGCTAATTCTCTTAACTTTTATGCCGTTTTCCCAGCCTCGCTTGTAAAGGTTCTCTAGACGAGGTAACTGTGACTCATCAGTAGCAATAATTACCTTGCCACAGACTTCATGAGCAATCCCATGCTCTTGGCAAAATTCCACTATTGAGCGACTACCTGCACGACAGAACTCAGCTTTGAAACTCCCTGGTTTGTAGTAAATCCCAGAGTGAATCACGCCGCTATTATTACCGGTTTGATGAAATGCCCATCTGCTTTCCTTTTCTAGTACTAGAATACGAGAATCTGGATAGCTTTTACCCAAAGCCATAGCCGTGGAAAGACCAACAATTCCCCCACCTATAATTGCAAAATCATACATTGTATTCTAACCTCAATAATTGTTGATTGTTAGTTGTTAGTTGTT
>CAZZYE010000542.1:0-4461 GCA_964658145.1 uncultured Stigonema sp. | reverse complement strand
CCTTTACCATACCTTCCAAGGAGCTTTGCCATTATTCCATAGCTCCTCTAGATAGTTCTTATCTCTTAAGGTGTCCATAGGTTGCCAAAAACCTTCATGTTTGTAAGCACAAAGCTGTTCCATTTCCGCAAGCTTTTCTAAAGGTTGCTGCTCCCAAACAGTCGTATCGTCAGCAATCAAGTTGATCACATCAGGTTCTAAAACAAAATAACCACCATTAATCCAAGCACCATCCCCTTCTGGTTTTTCCCGAAAGCTGGAGATTTTGGTTTGTTCGTGTCCTAAGATAATTGCTCCAAAACGTCCTGGTGGTTGGACTGCTGTTAGGGTAGCAAAATTCTTTTGTTCTTGATGAAAGTTAATAAGTTCTGTAATATTTACATTGCTCACACCGTCACCGTAGGTGAAGCAAAAAGTTTCATTACCAACATGCTCCCTAACTCGCCTTAAGCGTCCACCTGTCATGGTGTTTTCACCCGTATCTACTAAGGTGACACGCCAAGGTTCGGCATTACCAGCATGGACATTCATCTGATTGAACCGCATATCAAAGGTAACGTCTGACATGTGTAAGAAGTAGTTAGCAAAATACTCCTTAATAACGTAGCCTTTGTAACCGCAACAGATGATAAAATCATTTATACCATGGCTAGAGTAAATCTTCATGATATGCCACAGAATTGGCTTACCGCCAATCTCTACCATTGGCTTTGGTCTGACGCTAGTTTCTTCACTAATGCGCGTACCAAGCCCACCAGCCAAAATCACTGCTTTCATGGGATTATCTTGTAACTTTCCGGCAGATGAATATTTAACGTGCTTCTGACTTTAGTTAGATTGAGAAAAATTTGTTTGTTAATTTTCTCAGTCTTAATGTAATACGGTTCAGTAGTTCCTTACAGTCAATAGATGTAGAAACGTTGCATGCAACCTCTCTACACATGTAAAATCTCCACCAACAATCCTTAAATGAACCGTATTAAGTCTTAATTTAACTGTGTTCTCCCTCTAAAGTATGAAGACAAGGTAAATAAACCTGATTTCCTTGTAAAAAAATGGAAAAGTTACTTGACTACTTACCGTAAGTACAAGAAATTTTTGAATATAAATCAAGCAATGACTACTTTGATAAAATTAGAAAAAACTATCTGCTAGTTGTCATTAAATTTACTTATTTTTAGTTTCCTTTTACCGTTGCACCAGTGTTTTGGAAGAAACTATCACATTTATTTTCTAAGACAACGCAGATGCTACTGAGGGCTTGTTGGTAACTATCCATATCATTTTGTGCCAGCGCAATTTTGGCAGATGCCTGCAAATCTTCTACTGCTCTCGTATAGTGTACTTTAGATTCTTTACCACCATATTGTGCTAGTTCATAACGAACAATACCTCGCTTAAGATAAGCTTTTGCCAGTTGAGAATTAATATTTAATGCTAGGTTAAAGTCCTCTATCGCTTGTTTGTATTCTTGCTCAAAATTGCTGCTATATTGTGCGATTTGATAGCGAACAAGACCTCGCTGAAAATAAGCTTCTGCCCTTGACGGCTCTAGATTTATGGCGCTATCAAAGTCCTCAACCGCTTTTTTGTAGTCTTGCTGAGAATCACCGCTGTACTTGGCAATTTGGGAGCGGACAACACCTCGTCTTATATAAGCTTCAACTTCATTAGGATTGAGGCGCAAAGCATTATTAAAGTCCGAAATTGCTAATTTGTAATCCTTATCAGGATCGCTGCTATACTCGGCAAGTATAAAACGGACATTACCCCGGTTAACGTAAGCTTTTATTTCATTAGGACTGAGGCGCACTGCTTGGTTATAGTCTGCAACTGCCGCTTCATACTCTTTTAAGTTATAGTGGGCATTGCCTCGGTTTATATAAGCTTTAGCGTACTGAGGTTCTTTTTGGATAGCTTTGGTAAACTTATCAATTGCTTGATCGTAGTCTCGCACTTGGTATGAAGCATGACCCTGCTTGTAGTAATCCTCGAAAGTAAAATTATTATCTTTTTGCTGACTCGTTAAGAACGCTTGTTGAGCGTAAGTGTTTTGGGCAATAAAGGGGCGACTTGTAAATTTAATCATTAAGTCTAAATACCCCAAGAAACCAAAACCAAGCAAGCAAAAAATAACCGGATAAAAGTTCTGCTTTTTAGAAGACTTATAATGAGAGAAGTTGTAGGATGCTGTTGGTAACTTTTGATTAAGGCGATTAATGCGGTTTAATGAAACTACTGGCTGTGGGCGCTGCACTTGGATACGGCGCTTTTTCGGTTTTATTTGAGGTTGTAAATGTTCTTTAGCTGCTACTGCTTCGAGTGATGGAAAGGGGTCGCGTCCGCCTAATTGCAATCTCCGTTCACACCAAGGACAACTGCGTAGGTGGTTACTGTAACGATGCTGGGGGTTTGAAGTGCAGCTGATGAGGGAATTTTCGGTTTCAGCCAGCGCCGAGAGCCAATTTTGAGCAGTCGGGCGAAGCTGTGGGTTATTGTGACCATCCTCAAAACAACGCACCAACAGTTCTTGTAAGCTTGGGTGGAGTATTTCCCAAGGTGGTGAAATCGGGGTAGGAATATAAGGTACGCGCCGTCTTTGACTGTAAGTAAAATGACCCTGCGCAATGCGTCCTTCGTAGGTCGGTGGTTCACCAGCTCCTTGAAAAATGCCGGAAAATGGATGTGCGCCTTCCATCAATAATTGAAATATCAGCACCGCCAACCCAAACAAATCATGAGCAACAACTCGATCGCACTGAGCAAAAGTTTTATTCTGTAGTTCTGGTGGGGTAAACTCTGGTTTGCCTACAGGACAGCGGTAAACAACGTTGTTGTTCGGATCGCTTACTTGGAACGAGTCGGTATCTACCACTGTTACCAGTGCTGTGTCGCTGACAAGGATATTCGATTCATTCACATCTCCAAGGCAATACCCACTGGCGTGCAAAGCGGCAAAAGCCGCAGCCAGATTGCGGGCACTGCGCAGCAGGTACTGATAATTGAATAAAGGACAGTATTGGCGGCGAGTTCTGGGATTATAAAAGTCAATCGAAGGACGCATCCCCCGAATGCGCGGCATTAAAAAGCCAACGACGCTACCGCTGCCATCCGAGGAACGCAATAACTCAGTTGGCCAAGCAATGGAAATATGCCCCAAATTAGCTGTGGGGTTTTCTGGCGGGTGGGTCAGCATGACCTCTAGTTTGCGTGCCTGCTCTAAACTCGGCTGGTGATAAATCTTTGCCACTAAATTAATATCAGTTGGCACTGTATAAATACACGCCTCACCTCCACGCCCCAAACTCATGGTGAGGTTAATACTTGTAGTTTTTTGGTTGGGAAGAAAACGTAGTACCTGCATGGTATAATAAGTGCTAAAGAATGAATAATAGTGGCATAACTGTCACCAGGATTACCTAGCTGCGTAGTGCAGCTATAATCAGAGTTAAATCATCGTCAGTGCGTTGCGTAATCCTTTCAGATCGCAAGAATTTTACCAGTTGCTCTTTTGCCACTGTCTTATCTTCGACATTACCAACAAAGTCAAAAAGTGGCAGAAAGAAAGGTTTGTGAGGTATACCAAAAGCCATATTCATCGCCAACATTTGTAGTCCATCGGTAAGGAGACCGACATTGACTATTGGTTGCCGCAATAACATCACCTGTGCCGTTTGGATCGCATCTGATGATGTCAAAAAAGTGGTTTCATTGATGAATTCGCCATGATCGGGTTTGGTAATTGCTGTCAGGTTGCCGCTTACATCCTTCGCCACTGCCACACCATCACCTACCTGTGCTACAGCAACAATTTCTGGTGAGGCGATCGCAATAATTAAAGTACTTGCTAAATCAGCCGGTCGTTTCTCACACGCAACTGCTTCTGACTCCACTGCTGCTTTTGCGGCTAGCATTGCCTCTATCAAAAGATTCCGCACAAAATTATCATCACCCAAGGAGCGGGTGCCAATTTTTTTCTGAGATATATTTTCGATAGCTGTTTCCACAGCAACCATCGCCCCGACTTTCCCCCAAGTTGCTGAACCCGCACCATCTGCTACAGCCAAAACCAAAACATTATCAGGTAGTGGCTGCCAATAGTGAGCATCCTGACACAACTGCTTGTTTTTTACATGGCTTGTACCTGGTACTGATGCGGCTACTACCTGCCACTGAGATATCTTTTCTGAAGTGTTCATAGATCCTCAAGCTGTGTAAGTATTAAGCCATTAAACAGACCCCCAGCCGATCGGCGGTAGCGCCACCTGTTCTTCTACCTTGGAATTAGACACAGCTGACATACTAGCTGACAGCCAGACAAACATCTCAACAAAGTTTAGTCCATTGAGTTTTAGGGGAGTCCGTACAGTTAGTTGACCTAAGCGCGTCATATTCGCGTTTTCCACACCTACCGGAAAAAAAGCAACACGCTTACTTGCTTCATCTCCTTGCAGACGCCTC
>CAZZYE010000541.1:0-5768 GCA_964658145.1 uncultured Stigonema sp. | reverse complement strand
AAAGGGGGGAACAAGCCCCCCTTTTTAAGGGGGGTTGGGGGGATCTTCAGGGAGTGAACGTTACTAATAGCAAGCGTATGCGTATGCGACAGCATAACCCACCTGATTATAGTGGTAAGTTACAACGCAAGGAGTAGTTTCCGGAAGCAAGCAAAACAAAAGTGTAGGTTATCAAATAGAGTTAACAGCCTTGAATTTCAATTTTGCTATGGAGTAGCCATCAATGAATCCTGGTAACATCCTTAGTTCTATCCTCAATGGTTCTATGCTTCAAGAGATAGAGGAAGCTTTACTAAATGCTTTCCCAACTAAAGGAAAATTGGAAAGGATGCTGTTTTATAAATTAAGCGTCAACCTCGACAATATTGCTCTTGGTGAGAATTATACTGAAATTGTCTTTAAAGTAGTAAAATGTTATAAAAGTAAAAATAAGTTAGCCGAATTAATTGATAAGGCTCGTGAAGAAAATGATGGCAATCCTAAATTGCAAGAAGTCGCTAATAAAATTAATGCTTTGACTAGCTTATTTGAGATACTTATTCCATTAGAAAATAAATTTATTAATCAAATAAAGCAGGCTTATCTTGCCTGTTGTCCGGATAACTGGCATGAAGATTGGGAGGAGGAAATCCCTGGTACTCTCAAAGAAATTTTAGCTAAACTTCAGGATATGCCTCAAGGAAATGCTTCTCAAATTCCTATTATACAGTTTGTAGCTCGTTTATTAGAAAACGCAGAAATCTCTGAGCTAACTGCTAAGAATTTAAAGAAATTGGGTAAACAGAACACGAATAATTTTTCTCAATTATTGACTCAGATTAACAATGCTCAGGTAAGCACAAAAGAACAACAGGAAACTATACCAACTTACCTCATTGTTTTAATAAAGCCAAGTATACAATATCCTAAAAAGGGTTACTCTGTTGCGGCTTGGTTTATTCCTGATGGCAGAAATGATAAATTTGATTTTCGTAGGGGTACAGGATATACACCTTTAGAGATTCCAAATCAAGAAAAAGATACTTTTAATTTAAAAGAGGTTCCCATTGTACTAGAGAATTTTCTCAAAAAAATCAATAATGATTATATGACAGACTGCTCGGCTCCACCTATTATTGTATTCTTTTTACCATTTAAGTTGCTCAGTGAACCTGTTGAACATTGGAAGATTAAAAGCTTACCAATAGGAACTCAGTATCAAGTGGTAATTCGTTCTTGTGGGCGGCTTAAGGATTATGGTTTTAGGAGCGTTTGGATTCAGAAATGGCAAGCTTTACAGCAGCAAATTAACAATTTTGATTGTTATAATATCATATCTGGAGATTGTGATTGGAAAACTTTATTTTTAAAATTGAGCAAATCCGACACCCTTGGTTTAAAATTGGCGCAGCCACCATCCCCAGAAATTATGAATGTTCTCGATCAAACAGCAACACCAGTAGCAATTTGGGTGAGAAAAAGTTTAAGAGATATTAATTGTCAAGAGCAACTTGATACCCTTTTTAAAGGTGGAATTGCTGCATTACCTAATATTGTAAGAGAAAAACGTTTAGAGGCTTTTCCTATTGATGATATAGAACAACATATTGGACATCATCTTTCCCTATTATGGGAAGATCCTTATTTGTTGCCAACTCATATTGATTATGTAACACCATGACATCTTGGAAAATTTTTCAAGGAACTCCCGAAAAACCCCATAATGGAATAGAACGTCTCCCTGATCCTCCTAACTGGCGTAGATTTGACAAAGAACGAAGGGGTGTAACCTATCAGGCGAGGGGAGAGGAAATAGAGTTAGTAAATGCAGCTTTATATCTGCGGCGTCCCTTGTTGGTAACAGGAAAACCGGGAACAGGGAAAACCTCTTTAGCTTATGCGGTGGCTAAAGAATTACAACTGGGAGAGGTGTTGCGTTGGAACATTACGACTCGGTCTACTTTACAGCAAGGACTCTACCGTTATGATGCCATTGGTAGGTTACAAGATGCTCAAGGACGCGGCAAGGATAATTTAGCTGAGATTGGCATGTTTATTCAATTGGGTCCCTTGGGAAGCGCGTTACTTTCATCAGAGAAACCAAGGGTTTTATTAATTGATGAAATAGACAAAAGCGATATTGATTTGCCTAATGATTTATTAAATATCTTTGAAGAAGGGCAATTTGAGATTCCTGAATTAGCAAGAATAGCTGATAAATTTCCGGAGATTATTGTCCAAACCTATGATAACCAGACTACAAAAATTGTAGAAGGAAAGGTGCAGTGTAAAGCATTTCCCTTTGTAATCCTTACTAGTAATGGTGAACGAGAATTTCCAGCTGCTTTCTTGCGGCGCTGTTTAAGATTAGATTTGCGAGAACCAACTCGTAAGGACTTAGAAGCGATTGTAAAAGCGCATTTAGGGGATATTATTGAACAAGCAGAAGAAATCATTGATAAGTTTCTCAAACGCCGAGATCAGGGAGACTTGGCTACGGATCAATTGCTCAACGCTATTTATATGTTAACCCGCACAGCGGATATGCCTGACTCTCCTATGCTTGACTCTCAAGATGATCGGCAAAAAGACCAGCAAAAAGAAAAGCTAATCGACCGATTGCTGCAATATCTGAGTAGTACAGAGGGGATATGATTGAACGGGCGATCGCTATTCTACAACAAGCAGGATTTGACCTAACTGCCGACGAGTTAGCAGAAATTATTTGGTTGGCGGTTCAGATAGAATCTGAGGAACCACAGCAGCGATCGCCGCAACCAACTATATCCAAACAAGCGCCACCCAGAACAGACCAACCCCAAACCCAAACTCAAGAACTCCCATTACCATCCTTTCCGCAAGTCCCAGAATCTAGTGCTGAAGTTTATCTTCCCTCATCTGTACCAAGTCCCGCAAAAGCTACAGAAACTCCAGAAGCGATTCCTATCAAAATACCTGCGGCGGTAGCACTGAGAAATTCCTTGGCTTTAGGGCGATCGCTTCGTCCTTTAATGCGGAAAGTTCCATCTCCTACAGAAAATATATTAGATGAGGAAGCGACCGTTTGCCTGATTGCAGAAGAGAAAATTTGGATACCAGTTCTCAAACCTGCTCCCCAAAGATGGTTAGAATTAGCGTTGGTGGTAGAACAAAGCAGTTCGACCGCTATTTGGAAACAGACAATTACCGAACTCCAACGACTCTTAAAACATCACGGTGCATTTCGGGATGTGCGAACTTGGGAATTAAAGGTCACGGAAACAAAAGTACAGTTATTTCCTCAAAATAGTACAGGTGCTTATAGTTCAACTCCTCATAGTCCTAATGCACTCATTGATCCCAAAGGTCAGCGTTTAATTTTACTGGTAAGTGACTGTATTTCTCCCGCTTGGCGAAAGAAGTTTATTCATCCAGTCCTAGAGTTGTGGGGAAGTCATGGTTTAATTACCATCCTTCAGTTACTCCCTGAACGGCTTTGGGAACGAACAGCTTTAGCTTCAGAAATTCCTGTCCAACTGCATTCCCTTAACCAGGGAGTTTTCAATTCTCAATTGATTGTAGAAACTTGGGACGAAGATACAACTGATGAAATTGAGAACTTTGTCCAAGAAGACGGACACAAAATCCAAAATTCCATCTCTGTTCCTGTTGTTACCCTAGAACCCCACTCTCTGCTTACTTGGTCACGGGTTATAGCCGGTCATGGGAATATTGGAACAGTAGGGTTTAAATTTTCTTCTCGTGTAGGTCGCATTACGCAAAGCCCCCCTTTTGAAGGGGGGTTGGGGGGATCTACAATTCAACAACTTACATTTTCCTCTCGTGTAGGTCGCATTGAACCCACTGAAACAGAACTTACGCAAAGCCCTTTTGAAGGGGGGTTGGGGGGATCTACAACTCAACAACTTACAGAACACAAAGAACCCCAACTGACTCCATCAGCATTAGTAAGTCGATTTCGTGCCACTGCTTCTCCTCTTGCTCGTCGGTTAGCTGGATTAATGGCAGCTGCACCTGTTAGTTTACCAGTAGTGCAACTGATTCAGCAAACTCTCCTCAAACAATCAGGACAGATTCATGTGGCTGAGGTGTTTATGAGTGGACTACTACTGATTCCCCAAGAAGAGAACCCCAACTATATTGAATACGAGTTTATTGAAGGGATAAGGGAATTGCTCTTGGATTCCGTACCAGTTAGTAAAACAACTGCGGTTCTTGAGAAGGTATCTGAGTTTATCGCTAAACGAGTCGGTTTATCAGTACGGGATTTTGAAGCGCGTTTGCTTACATATGAGAATAAGGATTCTTTAGAAGCAAATATTCGTCCCTTTGCACGGCTAAAAGCTCAAGTTTTAAGGCAATTGGGAGGGGATTATGCTCGCATTGCTGAAAAATTAGACGTAGCAAATAAAAAAGCAGAGGGGAAAGTAGATCGTCCTGAGGGTTTAACGGAAGCAACCGATAGCAGAATTGTTTCTCCTGGTAAAGACGCTGCTAACGAACCGGGAACAAAATTCTTTGAGTTTGATGTCCTAACGGTAAATGCCCAAGGACAGGAAATTAAACGCGAAAAACGTCAGGCTTCATACTACACTGAAGACCTAGGAGATGGTATTACCCTAGATATGGTGGCTATCTCTAGTGGCAAATTTCTGATGGGTTCGCCAGAAGGAGAAGGAGATGAAAGCGAGAAACCTCAGCATGAAGTAACCGTTCAACCCTTCTTTATGGGCAAATATCTAGTCACTCAGGCACAATGGCGAGTAGTAGCTGCACTACCAAGAGTTCATGGTGATTTAAATTCTGACCCATCAAGTTTTAAAGGCGATAACCTTCCTGTAGAAAGAGTCTCGTGGTATGATGCCATCGAATTCTGTGCTAGACTTTCTAGAAGAACAGGACGACAATATCGACTACCCTCAGAAGCGGAGTGGGAATATGCTTGTCGCGCTGGAACCACAACACCTTTTCACTTTGGTGAGACAATTACAGATAAGTTAGCAAATTATTATGCTGAGAAAACCTTTGCCAATGAACCAAAAGGAGAGTACCGAACACAAACCACACCAGTAGGAACTTTCCCTCCCAATGCCTTTGGTTTATACGATATGCATAGTAATGTATGGGAATGGTGCGCGGACGCTTTCCATGAAAATTACCAGGGAGCGCCAACAGACGGAAGCGAATGGATTAGTGATAATGATAATCAAAAAAAAGCTCAAGGTATAGTTTCAAGGCTGAGTAACATATGGAAAAATCTTAGGGGTCAACGACATCAGAACCACTTTAATGACAATGATAATCAAATTCTCCGCCTGCTGCGCGCTGGGTCTTGGCTCGACGATCCTGAGAACTGCCGTTCTGCTGGCCGCTACCGTAACTCCCCGGACTTCGACGACTTCGTCATCGGTTTTCGGGTAGTGTGCGATGCCGCGCCGAGGACTGAATAGCCCTTGACACTTTTGCCCTTTTACCCTTTACCCTTCTTTTATTTACCCTTTGCAAGCGGAGCGATTAAAATTTTTTTTGCGGTAAATGTACGTTTATAAAATCTTTCCTTAGCTCAATTATATCACATTAATAAGATACCACATAAAATCTTACATAGTTAAATTATTTAGAATAATTTTATCATCTTTTATCAAAAATAGGAAGATCCCATTCACAGAAATAGTCTTGTGTGCAGTGGTTTCGGTAGGGCGGCGGAGCGCAATATTCATTTAGGTAGACCACATTACCGTAGGGGCGCGGAAACCGCGCCCTTACCACGTGGTCAATTCTACGAGATG
>CAZZYE010000540.1:0-5771 GCA_964658145.1 uncultured Stigonema sp. | reverse complement strand
TAAGCAGCGTCTCGTAGAGAAGCGGTACTAGATTTCCCCCGTTGTCGCACCTGCTGTACATACGAATAGGGCGTTGCATTTTGGCGAAGGACGGTATTAAATACCCTAACGTTTTGAGGAATTAGTGCCTACAGGTAGAGTCGATGGGGAGTATTACCTCCCGCACCTCTCTGTTAAATCTGGGCGTGCAGTAAGGTAGGTAGCCAGCGAGTTACCAGTATTGGTACTTTTCCAACCACCCCCTTCCGAACTACGCATGACCGTTTCCGTATCACGTAGCTCTCCAGTGTCTTGATGTTTACTTTGTTTTCGGCTATTCGCATCTCGCGTACCTGACAAAGGTTATGGCATCAATCCACCTGTTCTACTTCACCCTGTAAACGGCTCTCCCGTTTGCCTTGGTGGGGCGTTACTCCCACGACTACTATTAGAACTCCGTTACCATAAGACTCTCGTCTCTTAGGTAATCCCATGTTCCGTCACTGATGAACGTATAAAGAACGACTTAGGTTCCTACTCATATCCTTGAATGAGTTCATTACTCATCGCTTGTTGATCGGGGTGTACCATTAACAAAAGTCGAATTAATGGCTACCAACAACATCGGTGTACAAACGTGATACCGAAGGATGTGCGGTTCCACCTCTGGATATTAGGGTTCAGGCAGTTTTGCTTTAACCATATCGTTCAGGCGTTGCAGAGCTATAACATACACGTTTTCTGTTATTCTCCGCTTTACGAACATGCTCTTGTCCCCTCGCTCTTTCGAGTCTAGGTAAGTTGTTCGCCTTGGAGTCGATTGCCCCGAACTCCAGCCAACTGTGTTGGCAATTCAATCAGTGCGTACCACGGCGCACACTTTCACTGCACCCAGCTTCCGACGTTCTTAGCTTTCGCCTTTGCCCATGTGCGTATAATCATGGCAACTCTCATGAATTGCCATTAGGTTTTGCTTTTTCCAGTTCGCGTGGTTTCCGTCTACGTGATGGAGATGAACCCGTTCATCGGATAGGAGCTTTAACCCGCATGATGCACATGCATGGTTTTGCCTTTTTAAGGTTTTAGAGGTTTCACCGTCATAGAGTTTGCTGTTGCGCTCACTCCAGTAGGCTAAGTCACCATCAAAGGGTGATTTCACACCTTTGACGTTGATGTGTCTGTTTTCGGAGTAAGGAATTGCTGGGAATGCCTTATTTAGCAGTTTCTTGCTATCATGGCGGTTCAGCTTGGTTTCCTTGTTGAATACCCTAAACGCTCTCTGCTGGATGTGAAACAGTGAGAACCGTGACCCATCCATTTTGCAGAAGCGGTGGTAATTCCTCCAGCCTCTCACTACGGGTGCTAACTTTATAGCTTTTTCCGCAGAACCATAATTCGAGTTGTTGACTATGGCTTTTACTTTCTTGCGAAAAGCCTTGAAGTTGTCCACTGAAGGGACGCATCGAAACTTTCCGTTGCTCTGCACCTTGAAGTGCCAGCCAAGGAAATCAAAGCCATCTGTCGAAGCGGTTAGCTTGGTCTTCTTTTCACTTACCTTCATCCCGCGTTCTGCAAGGAACTGGCTAATCTTGTCAAGTATTAATTCTGCGTTATCATTGGGTTTAAGGACAAAAACCATGTCGTCTGCATACCGTACAGACTGGTGGATTTCCTCTATACCGTTGAGCGCAATGTTAGCTAGTAGGGGACTTACCACCCCCCCCTGTGGGGTACCCTGTTCGGGAAATTCTGGATTGACTCCTGATTTTAGACAGCGGAATATCCCCGTCCTTAGGCTTTTTGGAGCAATGAGTTTATCCATGATTGAGGCGTGGTTTATCCTGTCGAAGCATTTTTCAATGTCGAGTTCGAGAACTCGCTTATTTGTTCCACCCTTGTTAGAACCTAGGTTCAAGAATAGGATTTTCTGTGCATCGTGTGCCGAACGTCCTGTTCTGAACCCGTAGCTTCTGGCGTGGAAGGTTGCTTCGTGCGCTGGTTCTAGAGCGTATTTTGCAAGGCACTGCCAAGCTCTGTCGCCTAGAGTGGGAATTTTCAGGATGCGCATCGTCCCGTTCTTTTTGGGAATGGGTACTTCACGTAGCCCTTGGTGATGCCAGTTGCTACCGTGGCGTCCGAGTTCATCGCTCAGTTCAAACCTCTCCTCAAAGGTAAGGTCTTTTTCGCCATCGATTCCTGCGGTCTTCTTTCCAGCGTTTAGCTGACTTACTTGACGGACTGCCAGTAACCTCGCTGCGGTGGATTTCAGAATAAGCTTCTGGATTGACTTCGCTTTACGCATGTCGCCAACCTGAACGGCTTTGTACACTCGTTTTTGTAGGCGGAATAAATTACGACGGAATTTCTTCCAGGGTAAGTTCTTCCAGGATTCACTAGCATTACTGCCGCGTCTAATCATGCTCTGACTCCAAGCGCGTGTATTCTGAACACCTCAGACTAATTACAGTCTGTCCTACCCGAATTAAGGGGATTCCGTCGCTCGTCTGACCTACTTGGGGGTTCGACCTCCCCTTTGACCCTTAATTCGTTTTTCCTCGTTCCCCCGGTTGGATTGTTAGTTCCTTTAGGTGTAGCCATTTCAGCCACTGGATTCCCAAGACTCTTGCCGCTACCTCAAACAAAATGCGGCGGGAATAAAGGTCCAGTGAGGTCGAGCTTTGTGAGTTATGCCTCGCCTTCAACTAGGCTGCTTTTTAAGGCTCTGTTTTCACCATAGGAACTCCCTCTTAGCGCCAGTGTCAGCCCATAACAGCCGTCTGGTTGCGCCCTGTTCCCAGCTTCACTCCCCAAGAAACGAGCTTGGTCGGTGTGGGCAGATAGGGAGTCACACTTGAGTCTAGTGGACGGGGCTTGCACCCGTATCCTGCCGAGAGTTCAACCTTTATGGCAGTAGTCTGCTGCCAGGTTGGTGGAGTTATTTACGGGCTTTACCTACCGTGATTCGTCCACAACGAGTCGCACGTTTGTTGTTGATTACATAGCTTGTCGGGAATATCTTGGCGAATCTGAGCCAATTCTGTAGAGGGGTTTTCTACAGAGTAAGCTTGCTGCAACGCATCTGACCACAACTCATGTTCAGCGAAGTAATTAGCTTTGGCAAGGGCGATCGCCTCCTTATTACTTCCTTTTGCTTTCAGTTGATTTTCCAGAGTCTTCAATTCGGCGGTGATGCGATCGCGTTGTTGTGCGTCCATCAGCTGAAACGAAACGAACGTATTAGGAGACTCACCACCAAACACCAGCCACTCATAGGTTTGACCTGGTTGCAGCGCCTTCCCTGTATAATTTGTACTCTGCATCCCTGCCACAGTTTGACTCCACAAGTATTCTCCACTACCTGCTGGACGTACTGCTATTTTTTGCACCGGACCAAGCCAGATAAATACAGGGCGATCGCTCCAAACAATTCTACGTTCAAGTGGTGCGTCTGGGGAAACCATACAAATATTAACAGTAGGACGGGAACCACCTTTGCGTGGTTGCACAGGTGGTTTCTTGCTAAATACAATCATCTGGGAAATGCTTTTCCAAGAAAAGGTTTGTTGTGGTGGGGTTTTCTTGGCACTAGCTTGATTAGGTAAGGTAGACAAAGTGCTGAAAGCTGTGGCTGATAGCAATAAAGTAGGCAGCAGAAATTTATTCATCTGGTTTTTTCCTGAAAACAGGCGGGGGAACATAAATCCACAAGGTTACAGACGGTAAAAACCAAGGCAAAAGTACCGCTGTTGATGAAATGTAAAACTGCAAACTTACCAGACCGTATACAACTGTGATTATAGTTATAGGTATCAAGCTAGAAGACCGATGATGTTGTCTTCTTTGTCGCCATAAATATATGATTTTCCCCAGCAATATCGCTATCCCAATCATCCACAAATCGGGTATCGGCACAACCAATCTCTGAGTCAATAAATGATGCACCATGTAAGCGTGATATTCACCGCCTGTAAACAGCTTGTTTGCAGAATTGTCCTGACTCCGCCAGTAATCAACTGCTGCTGGTAACTCGAAATTGTCCTCCCCATCTTTTGACACACCAGCGTCACTATATCCTGGTGCAATAATCACAACTTGCCCTTGCAAGCCGGAGGAAGAGGACACGGGAAAACGGGGATGCGGAGACAAGGGGAATTTCCCTGATTTGTCCCCCACTCCCCACTCCCCATTCCCCACTCCCCCTTCCAATAATTCCCAAGCGGAGATGCGATTGTATACCTGATTAGGGGGAATGGAAAAGTCTATGATTGGGTGCAACCACATTTGACCCAGCCAATAACTCAAGGCTGTCAGTGGTTGCAGACGCGATCGCTCTGATGTCAAAATGGATTTATTGTCAAGGGCGCTGATTTGTTGGTAAAAATCTCTCTGACTATTTAATTGCGGCTGTGGCGCGTTGGGTAATTGCTGTAACTGATGGGAAATAGCCAACAAGCCAGCGAAGAACAAAGGCTCGGAGTTAGACTTGACAAAAGGGAACAGTTGCATATATTGTGGCAGAACATCGATTTCGCCTTGCGAACTCCAGTTTGGACTAGCGATATCAGGTAAAACATTCAGCCATTCGCCATTTTCAGCGCGGGTTGTGGCAAAGACAAACCATGTGGGGTTGTTTGAGGTTCGCACTGCGGCTTGAAGAGATTGTGCAAGGATGCGATCGCTTTCCCCTTGATTTCGATCCAGCAAATAATCAATACCAACTACCCTAGCTTTTAAA
This sequence comes from uncultured Stigonema sp., assembly GCA_964658145.1. Taxonomy (GTDB): domain Bacteria; phylum Cyanobacteriota; class Cyanobacteriia; order Cyanobacteriales; family Nostocaceae; genus Stigonema. Next base: position 1,057 of record CAZZYE010000540.1, on the reverse strand, counting down.
GCTGCAAGTCGATCCACCAGACGCGCCAAATACTTGCGTTCCATCGGTTTGGGATTAGATATCTTTGCCTTTTTAATCGAGTTTTCATCAATTTGCACCAATAAAACAGGAGGAGTTGACCCTGTGGCAACTTGACCTGTAAATTGACGATAGATAGCCTGTGCGAGTAACCGCCGTTCTAATAAATAGCTCTGCACTGGAAGTTGTAAACTAATTAACACCAAAGCTGAAAGTGCGATCGCCTCACGAGGAGTCGGTATCAGCGAATTGAGTCGGTGTTTGAGTCCAAAAGGTTCTAGGCGAAATAAAGGTGCTTCTGGATGCCGAAATAACGAGGGAATTAGGTAAGCACTGGGATATGTGAGATTCTTTTCTAACTTGAGATACTGACTAGCTGCTAACAATGCTGAGTGGACATCTTTGTATTCAGCAAAGGCTTGCAAGAATCGCACGAAAAATTCTTCAGCAACGCGATTGTGAATTGGTTCCCGCATCACTGCAACTTGGCTTAAACCCAAGTCAATTAGCTTATTTGCAATACTCAAACCATTGCAAGAATTAAAAATTGCAAACTGCAATCCTCGTTTTTTAGCAATAGTTAGTGGCTGTTCTATTTCACTAATAGATAAGGCAATATTGGGAGCTATTGCTAACTCTCCCCCAGTCAAATTAGTCTCATTACTGTGACCTGCAAAAAACAAGATATCCCAGCCGCGTTCTGAAGTCAACGCTTCAACAATTTCCGTTTTCAATTCAGCAATATTTTTCCCTGTTTGCCAGCCAGCAAAAGTAATTTCTGCTACCTTATTAAGGCATAGCACAGCTTGCTTTTCTGCTTGAAAGTTTAAGCCAGTATCATCACCCAAAATTGCCAAAACTCTTGCTTTACCCAAACTGCGACGATTTGGGTTAGTCACCGTTCCTTGGATATTTATGGGTCTGCGAACAATGCGAATTTTTCCGGAAGATAGAGCAAATTCTGTGCCAATTTCCCAAGCTTCCCAAGGTAATCGCGTTAAATCTAGAGGATGGCAAGTTAGGAAAATATCAATATTGG